>JBAPMH010000668.1:0-3822 GCA_049278515.1 Chthoniobacterales bacterium | reverse complement strand
GTCTAGGATAAGGAATCGAATGCGGGTGCGTCATTCCGAGCGCAGTCGAGGAACCTCGTCGAAAGTCGAGCCACGGGGTCCCTCGACTGCGCTCGGGATGACGAACTATTCTGTGTAAATGTCGTTTCGGATTCTCGCCGCCGATCACACCGGCTTCACCGTCGCCGACCTGGAGCGTTCGCTGGCATTTTGGCGCGACGTCCTCGGCCTCGAGCTTTCCCATCGCGCGCATCAAAAGGGTGAACTGGCCGAACAGATCACCGGCGTTGCCGGCGCCGAAATCCTGATCGCGGTTCTCAAGGCGCCGGGGCACAAGATCGAGTTGCTCGAATACCGCGCGCCGGCAGATCGCCGGCGCCAGAACGATCGTCGGCCGTGCGATCTTGGCGCGGTCCACCTTGCGTTGACCGTCGATAATCTCGACGAAATCCTCGACAGGATCGCTGCCTCCGGTTGGCGGGCGGCGGGCAAGCCGCAGACTCTGACCGCTGGTCCGAATGCCGGGAAACGCGTCATTTATGTCCGCGATCCGGACGGAACGACGATCGAATTCATGCAGTTGCCTTAACGAAAATTAACCGCCGATGTCGCGGGTCGGATAGTTGAGGAAAACACTGATTTTCTCTTCTTTGAATCCGCGAAATCCGCGTAATCTGCGGTTCAATGGATTTTTCTGCTGACGAAACTTTTGCCCGGGAGCTTGATGCCGCGGATCCGCTCGGAGTTTTCCGAGAAAAATTCCATTTGCCGTTGGGCAAGAATGGCGAGCCCCTGATTTATTTCGCGGGCAATTCGCTCGGACTCATGCCGAAATCCGCTCGAAACGTGGTCGAGCAGGAATTGGAGGACTGGGCGCAGCGTGGCGTCGATGCTCACCTGGACGCAGCCACGCCCTGGTATTCGTCCCACGAGAGTTTGCGCGAGCCGATGGCGCGGATTGTGGGCGCGAAGCCGGTCGAAGTCATCTGCATGAACAGCCTCACGGTGAATCTACACCTGATGATGGCGACATTTTTCAGGCCGACGAAATCCCGGTTCAAGGTGCTCATGGAGGAGCCGGCCTTTCCTTCGGACACCTATGCGATCAAGACCCAGCTCCGCCATCACGGGCTCGATTCGGAGGACGCACTCCTCCTGGCGCGTCCGCGGGAAGGGGAGGCGACGGTGCGGACGGAGGACATCGTCGAGCTGATCGAGAAGAATGCCGATTCGCTGGCGGTGGTGCTAATCGGCGCGGTGAATTTTTTCACGGGGCAGTTCTTCGATATTCCGTCCATTACCGCAGCGGCGCAGAAGCACGGGATCGCGGTCGGGGTTGATTTTGCGCACGCGGCCGGCAACGTGCCGCTCTCGTTGCATGATTGGAATGTCGATTTCGCCGTCTGGTGCTCCTACAAGTATCTGAACGCCGGACCTGGCGCGATCGCGGGGGCGTTCGTCCATGAGCGGCATGCGACGAACACAGAGCTGCCACGGCTGGCTGGCTGGTTCGGGAACGACCCGAAGACTCGGTTTCGGATGCAGCTCGAGCCTGAGTTTGTCCCGGTGCCGTCCGCCGACGGCTGGCAGATCAGCAACCCACCGATCTTTTCCATGGCGCCGCTCCGCGCCTCGCTGGCGGTCTTTGATGAAGCCGGCGGGATGGGGCCGTTGCGGGAAAAATCGAAGAGGATCACCGGCTATCTCGAATTTCTTTTGGGCCGCGCCGGATCGGATCGTTTCACCGTGATCACGCCGCGCAGTCCCGAGGCGCGCGGATGTCAGCTCTCGATTCTCGCTCACCAGAATCCGAAGGAACTCCACCAGGAACTCGAAGCCGCTGGCGTCAAAGCCGATTTCCGCGAGCCGAACGTCATCCGGGCCGCTCCGGCGCCACTCTACAATTCGTTCCACGACGTCTGGCGCTTCGCCCAGATCATGAGCGCACATCGGTGAAGGAGGATTCGGCGACGAATAACCCTTCGAGCGACGATACAGACCGAGGAGGGGCGCTTTCTCCCGCGGCCGCGGGACCCTCTGTCGAAGAACGGCGGTCTGGAGAGCGCCGCTCCTTGGAAGAAGACCGGATCGCGGCGGCTCTCCGCGGCTTCGGCCTGGTCGGCATCGTCGCGATGCTCATCATCCTCTTCGGGAACGTGCTTTTCGTCCCGCTGAGCGGCATTCTCATTCTTATCTGGGCCTGGATCTCGAAAACGCCATGGCGCGATCTCGGCCTGGCGTGGCCCCGCAGTTGGGTCAGCGCGGTTGCGTTTGGCTGTGTGTTCGGCGTCGCGTTCAAGTTGGCGATGAAATCGATTGTTATGCCGCTACTCGGCGCGCCCCCGGTCAACCAGGCATTTCATTTTTTCGCTCATAACCGTGGAGCGATTCCGTGGATGCTTTACGTCATCGTCAGCGCCGGGGTCGGGGAGGAATTAGTCTTTCGGGGCTGGGCCTTCGAGCGTTTAGGAAAACTCATTGGCACCGCGCCCTGGGCTAAGGCCGTGACTGTGTTGTTCACGTCGGCCTGGTTCGGCTACGAACATTGGGCGTTCCAGGGGCTCGCCGGCGTCCAGCAGGCCGCGACCGTTGGCCTCATCTTCGGCACCATCTTCGCGATCTGGCGGCCTCTCTTTTTCCTCATGGTCGCGCACACCGCCTTCGACCTCGCGGCCGCCGCCCTGATCTACTGGGATTGGGAAACCACGGTCGCGCATTTCTTTTTCAAGTGATTTCACGGTTGCGCTATCTGCACGACGGGAAATAGGGTGACCGCCGCGGTGATCTCCGTTCCGGAGGAGCGACGTTGCCGGTTACCCTGAGTTCGACTCGTCGGACTGCTCGGCCAGCAGTTCTTTCACCGCCACGATCAGATCGTTGATCGGAAACGGCTTAGTCAAATACCTGATGCCGCGTCGGCTGAGGAATTCCTTGTTATGAGAATCAGCCGCGAAGCCGGTGATGAAAATGAAACGCTCTCCCACGTCCGGCCGCAGTTCGTTCGCCTGCAGGTAGAATTCGTCACCTCGCAGCCGAGGCATGAGGAGATCGCAAATAATGGCATCGTATTCGTGCACCTTGAGCTTCAGCAGCGCCTCTTCTCCATCGTAGGCGACGTCGACGAGATAATTTTCGTCTACCAGGATCCATTCCAAAGCCGAGGCGAGCTGCTTGTCGTCGTCTACGACGAGAACCGCTTTGAGCGGTTCAGGGTGGACCGAGTCCGGCGTCGTCGCGGATTGAGGTTTGTCTGGCATGAGAAGCGTTACTATCACCCAAATCGGTTCAGGCACCATCCCCGAGTGTGATCCTTTTCGCGTCAGTCGTAATTCGGCATTCCCTTTCCGTTCGAACTGCGTTAAGCACGGACCGTCCTATGAAATACGTCATCATCATCGTTCGCGTCCTGCTCGGTCTCATGTTCGTGGTGTTCGGTTCGAACGCGTTTTTCAAGTTCATGGGGCCTCCGCCGGAAATGCCGGCTCAAGCCGGGGCTTTCATCACCGCCATGATGAGCAGCGGCTACATGCAGGCCATCGCGGTGTTTCAGGTCCTGGGTGGCCTTTGTCTGCTTCTCGGCGCGCGCTTCGTTCCGCTGGGGCTGACTTTTCTCGGCCCGATAATCGTCAACATCGTCCTCTTCCACATCTTCCTCGAACCGCAGGGCCTGCCGATCGCATTGGCGACCGCTGCCCTGGCGCTTTTTCTTCTCTGGGTCTACCGCTTCAAGTTCCCCGCCATTTTTCAGCCATAGGCGCCGGCCTAATAGATTGTAGCGACGCCGCTCTGTCGGCGTTTCACGCTTGGCGGATTCTCGCGCTCGTTACGGCGACAGAGCGGCGT
>JBAPMH010000667.1:0-6694 GCA_049278515.1 Chthoniobacterales bacterium | reverse complement strand
GCCGGGGCTCAATTATTGACCTGAGAGGGTCGATGCTGCTGGCAGGGCCGGGGCGCCCCGGTGTCGGATTCCGCGCGGACGTCATTGCGCTTGTCGACAGCGAGACGGGTCTTATTGGCCGAGGCGTCTGGACGGATGAGAAGGGCGACCAGGTGTTCAGCGAGCTGAAAGGTGAGGGGACCGCCGCGACGAACCACATGACCGGGACGATCCTGGGCGGCACGGGCCGATATGCCGGCGTCACCGGGTCCTACGAGTTCAGCTGGCAGTTCGTGCTCGAGACGGATGGTGGCTCCATCCAGGGGAACGCCACCGGATTTAAGGGACGCTTTCAGGCCCCGCAACCAAACGCGGAAGGGGCAAAGCCATGATCGCACCCGGTTTGCTTCTGAAACGCGCGGCGCCTTTCGCGCTCGCGATTGGCATCTGGTTTGCCCCGATCCCAGCCGGTCTCACCGCGCCGGCGTGGCATTTGTTCGCGGTCTTCGCCGCCGCCATCGCCTGCGTGCTCATCAACTCTTTCCCGCTTCTGACGGCCTCAATGATCGCCGTCGCAACCGTTGTTCTCACCGGAACGATCACTCCGGCGCAGGCGTTCTCCGGTTTCGCGAATTCGAGCGTCCTGCTGGTGGTCATCGCTTTCATCGTCGCGCAGGCGGTGGTGAAATCGGGGCTCGGCCGGCGGATCAGCCTTATGATGGTAAGCCGCTTCGGCGGCTCGCCGCTCGGTCTTGCCTACAGCCTGGTGTTCACCGACGCGCTCATCGCCCCTGCGTTCCCCAGCAACACGGCGCGCGGCGGGGTGCTCTTCCCGATCGTGCTTTCCATCGCCAAGGGAGGGGGCTCCGAGCCTGGCAGCGCGGAGGGCCGGCGCCTCGGTGGCTACCTCATGTATTGCTCAATGGCCGGCCTCGCGCTCTCCTCGGCTCTCTGGCTGACCTCCAGCTCCTGCAACCCGATCGGCGTGCAGATCGCGCAGAATTCGGGGTTCAAAATCAGCTTCGGCAGCTGGCTCCTCCACTCCTCGGTGCCAACGCTCGCCGCGATGCTACTATTGCCGCTGCTTGTTTCGAAGTTGTTTTCGCCCGGGGTCAGAGCGACGCCCGAGGCTCCCGCCGCGGCGCGCAGGGATCTCGCCGGCATGGGCTCGATGGGGCGAGACGAGTGGATCACTCTGGTGATCTTCGCTTTGATGGTCGCCGGCTGGGTCTTCGGTAGTGGGCTGCATCTTAATAGCACAGCCGTCGCCTTCCTGGGGTTCGGCGCGCTCCTGGTGACAGGCGTGCTCACGCTCGGCGACATCTCCAAACAGGGGGACACGCTGGTCACCTTCCTCTGGCTCGCGGTCCTGTTCGCCCTGAGCGCGCAGCTGAACGAACTCGGCTTCATGGGCTACGTCGGCGAGCGCCTCGCTCTGCGCCTCAACGGTCTGTCGTGGCCCCTCCTTTACCTCAGCCTGATCGCCCTCTACGTCGGTCTCCACTATTTCTTCGTGAGTCAGACGTCGCAGGTATTGGCGCTGCTCGCCGTCTTTCTCGATGTCGGCATTCGCGGCGGGGTGCCGGCTGCGCTGATGGCCCCTGGTCTGCTGTTTGCGAGCAGCTACTTCTCGGTGATCACTCCGCAGGGCGGAAGCCAGAACATCATCTTCGTGGCGGCCGGTTATCTCAAGCAGGGCGAGCTCTACAAGCTCGGGCTCCTAGTTACCCTGGCCTTTATGACGGTCTATCTGTTGATCGGCACGCCCTGGATCTACTTTCTCAGCCGATGATCTCAATGGCTTCCGCGGTATCTGTGACTTGTTATTAAGTCCTAGCAAGGAAAGCGCGGGATCGAGTATCCCATTATGAACTATCTCACCCACGCCCTTCGGGAACACCAGGAGCTTGCCATCTTCCTGACCCTGGCGATCGGCTTCTTCATCGGCCGGATCAAATTGGGGTCCTTTAGCCTTGGAACAGTTGTGGGCACGCTGCTGGCCGGAGTCGCCATCGGGCAATTCGACATTCAAGTGCCCGCCGTAGTCAAATATGTCTTCTTCGATCTCTTCCTCTTCACCACCGGTTACAAGGTCGGACCCCAGTTCTTTCGCGCGCTGAAGAAGGATGCCTTGCCCCAACTGGCCCTCACCCTTGTCCTTTGCGTTACCTGCCTGCTGGCTGCCTTTGCCGCGGCGAAACTTCTTCACTACGATGTGGGCACCGCCGCCGGTCTTCTCGCCGGCGCCTTCACGGAATCCACCGTCATCGGAACCGCCGGTGACGCCATTGGACGCCTCGACCTCTCCGCTGCGGACAAGATAAGCCTGACGAACAACATCCCCGTGGCTTACGCCGTCACTTATCTGGTCGGCACAGCGTTCATTGTCTGGTTCCTCCCAAACATAGGTCCGAAACTAATGCGCGTTAACCTGAAAGAGGAGGCCCGGAAACTTCAGGCGAAGATCTCCGGCTCGGGCCCTGGAGGGCCGGAGAAACCGTCAGCCTACCAGGGCCTGGGGGTTCGCGCCTACCGGGTCACTCACCCGGACTTGCTCAACCGGAGCGTGGCGGAACTTGAGACGCGTCCCAGAGAAACTCGCGTTTTCATCTCCCGGATCCGGAGGGATGGAAAAATTATCGAGCCCAAACCCGACACGGTCATCCGCGAGGGTGATATCATCGCAATCCTGGCGCGCTCGGAACTGCTGACGTCCCGCGGGACGGAGATCGGGGTCGAGGTGAACGACAAGGAGCTCCTGGATTTCCCGATGGAATTCCTCGACGTGGTGATCACCAACAAGTCGTTCATCGGCAAAAGCATCGCCGAGTTGTCGGCTATGGATTTCGCGCGGGGCGTATACTTGAAGAAGCTGACCCGGGCCGGACAGGCCATGCCTTTCTTCCCTGAAACTCGAGTGGAGCGGGGCGACCTGATGACTTTGGTCGGTGCCGCGAGCGACGTCGAACGGGCCGCCAAAAGCCTCGGCTACGCCGACCGCAAGACGGTGATGACGGACATGATCTTCGTCGGGGTCGGCATTTTCCTGGGCGGTCTGCTGGGACTGCTGACCCTCGTGGTTGCAGGTCTGCCACTAACTCTCACCGCCAGCGGCGGAGCGCTCATCATGGGTCTGGTCTTCGGGTGGCTGCGCGCGGTTCAACCAACGTTCGGCCGGATCCCCGAGTCCGCCATGTGGATCTTCGACACCGTCGGCTTGACGGTCTTTATGGCGTGCGTGGGACTCGCAGCGGGCCCCAGTTTCTTTTCGGGGTTGCAGAAATCCGGAGTCAGCCTGGTGTTGGTCGGCCTCATCATCGCGATTCTTCCGCACACCGTGGCGATCCTATTCGGCCGCTATGTCTTAAGGATGAACCCTCTTATCGTCCTCGGTGCCTGTTCCGGCGCGGGAACGATTACGGCCGCGCTCCGGGCCATTCAGGAAGAAGCGGAGAGCGAGCTGCCGGCTCTCGGCTACACCGTGCCCTATGCCATTGGTAATATCGTGCTGACCGCCTGGGGTCCAGTCCTGGTCGCGATGATGTCCTAGCGAACGACTGCCTTGAATGATGCTCGCTTTATGGCCGGCCACCCAATAAGCCTTGCCCATGTCCGTCGATCCCTTGCTCGTCCGAACCGTGGCCCTGCCGGTCGCCATTGATTTGGGAGCAACCGTTCTTTTCAGCATAACCGGAGCGATGGTAGCGATCCGTCGGGGCTATGATGCCGTCGGGGTGGTTGTGCTGGCGCTCGCCTGCGGTCTTGGCGGCGGTTTGCTGCGGGACGGTCTTTTTATCCAGAACGGGCCACCGGTGGCGATGCGGGACGGCTCCTACATGTTGGCAGTCCTTGCCGGGTGCGTGGTGGCCACTTTGTTTTTCAAGCATATGCAACGGTTATCCAGGCCATTCCTCATTATCGATGCGCTCGCCACCGGCGCCTACGGAGTGGTCGGTGCCAGTAAATCCTTTGAAGCCGGCCTGGCCATTCCGGCCTGCATTTTCGTGGGAGTGATAAATGCGGTGGGCAGTGGCCTCATCCGCGACGTCCTCGTGCGCGAAGAACCGCTCATGCTCAAGCCCGGGCAATTCTATGTTATCGCCTCGGTCCTGGGCGTGGCCGGATTCGCCCTCCTGGCCTATTTCTTCCAGACTCCCGTCCTCCTCTCCGCGATCGCAGCGATTGGAATCACGTTCGTATTTCGCCTGCTCGCGATCTTCTTCGACTGGAAAACCACGCCGGTCCTGCGCCCGCCAGCCTCTGATTGACTTGGAGAAGGCCCAGTTTCCATTTGGGGACCGGGACACCTGGATGTGACGATCGCGCGACCCGGCCGCCGAAATGCCGGGACGTAGGCCTAAGGTCCTATCGACGCCAAGGGTGCGGTTTGCGCAATCTTTATTTCGAATGCCCTCGAAACTCCTGATCGCCTGGTCTCGACGTACACTGTGTTTACCTCATCCGATTGTTCCTCGTCCCCGTGACCTGAAATCGTTATGAGCGCCACACTCGAACAACATCCTGATCGCCTCCTCGTACTGCGCATCGGAGGCCAATTGAAAAAGTCCGAACTCGATAGGGTGCAAAGCGAGTTCGCGGAGAAAATCGCCGGCACCGGCACCGTCAAGCTTCTCGTCGTGCTGGAAGATTTCACCGGCTGGGAACGGAACGAGGGATGGGGCGACACCGATTTTTTCTTCAGCCACCGCAACGACTTCGAGAAAATTGCCGTTGTCGGCAAACCTCGCTGGGAAACAGAGGTGCTGGCGTTTGCCGGCGCCGGCTTGCGCAAGGGACCGGTCAGGTTCTTCCACGAAACCGGCGAATCGGAGGCGCGCGCCTGGCTCGGGACCTAGGGACCGAGCGCCGTCATCCAACGTCATTCATGAAAACCAAAGACGTCATCAAAGCCGCTCACCGGCTCTCGAAGCCCTACCGCGTCACAAAAGGAAAGAAGTTTCGCCTCAAGGACGTCGATCCGGGCGACACGGGTGAACTCAAATCGGAGGACAAAGCCCGTGCGAAAGAGGCGTTGCAAACCGGTTTGGGGGCGCTCACGGAATTGCAGGACATGCTGTATGCGCAGGATCGCTGGTCGTTACTGCTCATCTTCCAGGCGATGGATGCGGCCGGAAAGGACGGGACATTCAAGCACGTGATGTCGGGCGTGAATCCGCAGGGGTGCCAGGTGTCTTCGTTCAAGGGGCCGAGCAGCACGGAACTCGACCACGACTATCTCTGGCGCTGCGTGAAGGAGCTGCCGGAGCGCGGGCGAATCGGCATTTTCAATCGTAGTTACTACGAAGAGACTCTCGCAGTGCGGGTGCATCCGGAGTTTCTCGCGGGACAAAAGCTGCCGGTACGGTGCGTGACCAAGCGTATCTGGGAGGAGCGCTTTCAGGATATCCGGGCGTTTGAGCGCTACCTCACCCGTAACGGAACGATCGTTCTGAAATTCTTTCTCCACGTCTCGAGAGACGAGCAGAAGAAGCGCTTCCTCGAGCGGCTCGACCTGCCAGAGAAGAACTGGAAGTTTTCTGCCACCGACGCGAAATCGCGCGCCTTTTGGGATGACTACATGAAGGCGTATGAGGAAACGATTCGCGAGACGGCGACGGAAGATTCGCCCTGGTATGTCGTGCCCGCGGATAACAAATGGTTTACGCGGGTGATCGTGGCCGGGGCGGTGATTGATGCCCTGGCGTCGCTGGATTTGGCTTACCCGGAGGTGAGCCCGGCGAAGAAGAAGGAGCTCGCCGAAGCGCGGAGGCTCCTGAGCGCCAGCAAATGATCGCGACGGCAAGAGTGAGCTGAAGATTTCTAACTCGCATCGCCTATGCCGGAAAATTCTTCCGAACGGTCCTCCAAGCGGGTGCTGGAGCCGATCGACCGCGTCTCGGAGGTCCTCTTCGGCCTGATCATGGTCCTCGCGTTCACCGGATCGCTTAGTGTCGCCGAGGCGGGGCGGAGTGAGGTGCGCACGATGCTCATCGGTGCGCTCGGATGCAATCTGGCCTGGGGAATCATTGACGGGGTTTTGTATCTGATGGGTTGTGTGGCGGAAAAGGGGCAGGGATTGCTCACGTTTCACGCCGTGCGTAGGGCCGCCGGTTCAAATGAAGCGCATCGGCTCATCGCGGACGCGCTCCCGCGGGTGATCGCGAGCGTCCTGAGGCCGGCCGAACTCGAAGCCATCCACGAGCGGTTGAAACAACTGCCTGAGCCACCCGCGAAAGCGCGGCTGAGGACCGACGATTGGCTGGGCGCAGGGGGTGTTTTTCTACTGGTGTTCCTGTCCACCTTTCCGGTGGTGATCCCGTTCATTTTCATGCGCCACGCCGGGCCCGCCCTGCGGGTCTCTAATATTATCGCCGTCGTGATGTTGTTTTGGACGGGCTACGCCTTCGGACGCATGAGTGGGCGCCAGCCGTGGCTGTTCGGAATTTCGATGGTCGTTCTCGGACTCATTCTGGTGGGAATGACGATGGCGCTTGGAGGATGAAACAAATGCGACTCCTTGCCTTGATCGCGTTTGCCATTGCCATTGCCGGCGGCAACGCGCTGGCCCAGGAGACTGCGAACGCGAAGGACGCGACGCCCGCGGTCATCAAGGAAACGGAGGAGAACGCCTGGTCCTTCTCGACTTTCGCCACCACCTATTTCGTGCCCGACGATCGGGAGTATGTGCAGCCGACATTCAGCGCGGATCGCGGCT
>JBAPMH010000666.1:0-12492 GCA_049278515.1 Chthoniobacterales bacterium | reverse complement strand
GCTTACGAGTGCGGGATGGTGCCGCAGGGCGAAACGCAGCCGCGTTTCAGCGTGAAGTTTTACCTGGTCGCAATGCTCTTTATCCTTTTCGACCTCGAGATCGTGTTCATGTATCCGTGGGCGGTCGTTTACAAGGAACTGATCGTAGAGAGCAAGCTGATCCTCTGGAGCATGTTGAGCTTTATCAGCATCCTGATGGTAGGGTATGTTTACGCGCTTAAGAAGGGCGCGCTGGATTGGAAAAAGTAGGGAAATCCCTCCTGATTACAGCTTGCCTGCCGAGCCTTCCCGACTAAACGTAAAGCCCCCATGGTGCACCACATCGTCTTATTCAAACTCAAGCCTGAGGTCACTCCCGCCCGAATCGAAGAGATGATGATGAACACCCGCATGCAATTGCTCAAGATTCCCGAGGTCCTGAGCATCAAATGCGGCAAGCGGATCGACCAGGAAATGCCGTGGCCGTTTTTTATCGCGATCGACTTCGAGTCGATGGACAAATTCGAGATCTTTCGGGAAGACCCCATCCAGGTGAAGTTCATGGAGGAAGTGATCAAACCGAATACGGCCGATTCGCTCGCCCTCGACTTTGAAATGGATCCCGGAAAAGACGTCCGGTTCTCGTAAGACCGGAAAGCGGAGACCGGATTTCGGAAAGATCCGGATTATCAGAGACGGCGCGCCAATGTTTTACTTTCCGCGATCCGGTTTCCGGTTTCCGGTATTCTAAAATGCGCCTCGGCTACCTCTATTCGCGTTACCCGGTGCTTTCGCAGACTTTTTGCGACATGGAGATGCTTGCGCTCGAACGCCTTGGGTTCTCTCTCGTTATCGGATCGATCCATCCGCCGCTAACCAGTATTCGCCATCCCCACGCGACGAGGCTGCGGACGCCGGTTCATTATGCCCCGCCTCCTTCGATCCTTCGTCTCTGGGAAGAAAAGATGCGCGAAGAGAAGCGCTGGCCCCAAGCCCTTATCGATTCGCACGAGCGAAAGTACGGAACCAAGGTGAAAGCAGCTACCCGGGCGCGCAACGCCAGCTATTTCGCGGATTTCTTCACCCGGCAAGGGGTCGATCGTTTTCATGTCCACTTCGCGAACCGCGCGGCGCATACGGCCCTGTTTGTGAAGGCGATGACAAATCTCCCGTTCAGCATCACAGCCCACGGCCAGGATTTCATGTCCGATCTGGGCGACGATGATCTGCTCCGCGAAATGTGCGATGAAGCCGAGTTCGTCGCGGTGGAAACGGAATACAGCCGCGGATTGATGGCGGCGCGCTGCCCGAATGCCGCCGGGAAGATTCATCGTGTCTATAACGGGATGGATCTGACAAATTTTCTCGATCCCGCCGCCAGCGCCTCTAGTTCCGGACCGGTCCGGATCCTGACCGTGGGAAGGCTGGTCTCGTTCAAGGGGTTCGAATATCTGATCGAAGCGTGCGAACAATTGCGGCAGCGCAGTATCCAGTTCCACTGCGAAATCATCGGCGACGGGCCCCTCCGGCAAAATCTGCAGAAGCACATCGACGACCTGCGACTGGGCGCCTTTATTACCCTGGCCGGAGCGCTGCCCCAGGATTGCGTGCTGGAAAAATTGCGGGAATGCGACATTTTCGCGCTCGCTTCGACCACGGACGAAAAAGGCGCGAGCGACGTTTTTCCGACTGTGATCCTGGAAGCGATGGCTTCGGCGCGGCCGGTGGTTTCGACGACGCTGGCCGGCATCCCGGAATCGGTCGTGGACAAGGAAACGGGATTGCTTGTTCCAGCAGGCGAAAGTGGGCTCCTGGCCGACGCCCTGGAAAGACTTTGCCGCGACGCGGACATGCGGAGGCGTTTCGGGACAGCCGGCCGCGCTCGAGTCGAACAGCATTTCCAAGTGGAAATAACAGTGCGTCCGCTGGTGGCGTTGCTTGAGAAAGCTGGCGCCGCGGCCGCGCCCGACCAGCCGGCATCCTCTGCGGACCACGCTGGAAGCTCCAGCCGGATAGCTTATCTGATCGACCAGTGGCCTGATGACACCCTGCCAGCGCTCGAGACAGAGCTGCGCGAAGTCCGGGAGCGAACGTCCAATGTCACTGCATTCGTCTGCGAATTTCGAGCCGAGCGGCGGCTGAGCGCGCAGGCGAAACAGCTCGCGCTCGACCTGGAATTTCTGCCTGACGCCATGGCGATCGAGGCCGAATGGCAGGCGAATCGCGAGCTCGTTCTCGCCTTGGAAGACGACCGCGCGAATGAAGCCCACCGCGCGCCGGTCGACCTCTTTTTGCGCCAGGCCCGGTTTGCCCTCACCTTGCGGCGAATGTTTGCCCGGCAAAAAATTTGTCATGTCCACGCCACCAGCGCGCGAGCACTGATCTGTGGTGTGCTCCTGAAGAAAATGCTCGGAGTTTCTCTGAGCGCCGCGATCGAAGCGAAACCGCCCCTGTCCCGCGAGGCCATCGAAGCCGCGCTCCGCCATTCCGTTGGGGGCCGGATCGCCGACCGAAAACTGAGCGAACATCTGGGCCCCCCGTTCTTTTTCGATCGCGCCGCTTCGAACCAGGCCTGGGTCCGCGGGCTGCGCTGGTTGAAACCGCTCAGCCGGATCGATTTGACTCGGCCGGGCAGTTTTTGGCAGGAATGGGCAAATCGGCTCGATCATTGGAGCGCCGGCGCGTGACGGTTTCCTTGCCATGAACAAAAAAGCCATTCTTCTCGCAGGCGGCGCCGGGACCCGGCTCTATCCGCTCACCAAAATCGTCTGCAAACAATTGCTGCCGGTTTACGACAAACCGATGATTTGTTATCCGCTCGCCACTCTGATGCTGGGCGGGTTGCGCGAGGTCCTGATTATCTCCACCCCGAAGGATTTGCCAATGCTGGAGGATTACCTCGGCGACGGAACGCGGCTCGGAATCCGAATCGAATACGCGGCCCAGCCGAAACCGGAAGGAATCGCCCAGGCGTTTTTGATCGGCGCGGATTTTCTGGGCGATTCGGGCGCCTCCCTGATTCTTGGCGACAACATCTTTTACGGGAACCTCGATTTCTATCGCGAAGCGCTCACGATCGACCGCGGCGCCTGCATTTTCGGGTATCAGGTGCGCGATGCGGAGCGTTATGGAGTCGTGGAGTTCGGAGCTGACGGCCGGGCTCTTAGTCTCGAAGAGAAGCCAAAGCGGCCGAAGAGCAACTTCGCCATCCCGGGACTTTATGTTTACGACAACCGGGTCGTCGAGTTCTGCCGGCAACTGAAACCGTCCGGTCGCGGTGAATTGGAAATCACGGACCTCAACGTGGTTTATCTGCGGCGAAACGAGTTGCACGTAAAACCGCTTACACGCGGCATGGCGTGGCTCGATACCGGGACGCAGGCCAGTCTGCTCGAAGCCGGCAATTACATCGCGACGATCGAACATCGCCAGGGGTTGAAGATTGCGTGCCTGGAAGAAGTGGCGTTCCGGATGAACTTCATCGATCAAGCGGAACTCGAACGGCTAAGCAATGGCTTGCCGAAAGGCGAATATCGCGAATATCTGCGGATGGTTTGCGAAGAAGGACCGGCGGCGCATCGTCCTGAGCCGACGTAATGTTCAGATTGCCATGACTGTAAGCTCCTCAAGTCTTTTCCGTGGTTGGCGGCGGCTGGCGAGGCTTGCAGGATGATGCCCGGGTACGCCGGTCTGCGCGCTGGCGCTTTCCAGTCCGGCAGGCGCGAAAACAATTTCCTTGCACAGTAGAAGCAAATTCGTTGCAATGGGCCAGTCAGTAACTCAAACCCACCAGAAAAACTAAACGGAGATCTCACATGGCAACCCCTCTCACCCTCTACGTTCCTATCAAACAAGATGCCCAATCGCAGGCAGCGGCTCAGAAGATTTACGCAGACTTCGCGACCGGTGTTCACGACGGCTTGGATGCGTCTCAAATTGTCGAATACGCTCGCGTGGCGCTCATTCCGAATCTATCAGGCGAGGGCACGCAGGCGATCATTCTCATCACCACTTTCGACGGGCCGATGAATCCCTACCTTGCCTATTTCTGGAACGAAGATCCGACTATCAAGGGCGCTTTCGCGGGGATAGCTGCGATCGCGCTCAATCCTCCGAATCCACCGGTTACGGATCTCACAGGCTTCGAGAATTTCATTAACAACAATAATCTCAATCAACCGCAGGACCTCTACCAGGCATACCCACAGACGGTAAGGCAGATCCTGGCTAAATTTCCTCCTGCCACATAGCAGCAAACGGTCAGGCGGATCGAGATTGGCGTTTCTCCCACGAGGAAGAGACCGAGCGGTTCGTCTGCATAAGAGCCTGTTAAAACCCTGGTATCTCATTTCTTATTGTCTCGCTCCGGGCATCTCCGGCCGTGAAAGGGAGCAAAAACATGAGCACGACAAGGAGGAAGAACGGCGCGGGGTTGTGTCAGTCTTTTAACCCCGCGGCACCTTAGTCTTACTCACGCGAAAGAATCAGCCTGGCTTCGCGCCGGGTTGGTTCTTCTCGGGCACGCTAACGACACACACTAAGAGGAATCGAACTCATGACAACCAACTGTGATCCGCCGTACAAAAAGAACATTCAGGGATTGATCCTGCGAGGCTACACGCATCCATTCTCGAGTCATCTGTTATTCAGCTTTACTAATCCAGAGAATCCGAGTCCCGACACGAAGGCCTTCTTCAAGGCGCTGTATCCCCGGGTGCAGTCCGCCGAGGATTGGGGTGATCAGAAACCCGCAAACATGCTGAACATTGGTTTGCCCTATAAAGGCATCCAGGCGCTGAATGTGATGGACGTCCCATCGCTCGCTGCGTTTCCGGCCGAATTTAGTGCCGGCCCGTGGTCCCAAGGCTCACAGTCCTCTCTGGGGGACAACGGCGCCGGCGCTCCGAGTAAGTGGTGGTACGGCAATTTTCAAAACAACGAACTCCATTGCGTGGTGCATGCGTATGGGTTGACCCAGTCCGATCTGGATGGCTTGATCGCATTTGTGAGCAACGCTGCCCAGGACAATGGGTTGAGGGAACTCTTCGCGCTGCAAAACGAGGAGCGCCTGACCCAAACTCAACTGCCGAACGATGAAATTCATTTTGGCTATCGCGATGGCATTTCCGAGCCGGATCTGAACTGGAGTGGCAGACTTGGCGTTCCCGACCAAAGCGATTTGAATAACTTTCTGATTGGTTATCCCAACGGTTCCATCATTCAACCCGGCCCCTCTCAGGCAGGCGACGCGGCTGCTTTCGCCAAAGACGGCTGCTACAACGCTTTCCGCATTCTTTATCAGGACGTTGCCGCCTTCAACACTTTCCTTGAGCAGCAAGCCGGGATTTGGGCGAAGCAGATCGGGCTCTCGCAGGAACAGGCGCAGGAGTGGATTGCGGCGAGGCTCATGGGCCGGTGGCGCAACGGATCTCCGACGATGCTCAGTCCGGACGAACCAGATCTCTGCACTCAAGAGGGAGAGAACTTCGGCTACGTCGAGCAGAACGATAGCAGCCAATTTCAGGATGTTAACAGCGGCTTCAAATGCCCTTTTTCTGCGCATACGCGTGTTGCCAACCCGAGAAACGAGGATCTCTTTGCCACCGAAGGCTCATCGGGGCCGCCGCGCATTATCCGGCGGGGGATGGCTTACGGGCCGCCGCTCAAATCAACGACGGACGACGGAGTGGATCGAGGTCTGATCGGGCTATTTCTTTGCGGGAGCCCTGCCCAACAGTTCGAGAAGCTCTATTCGTGGATGAATGCGAATAACTTCAGTTCGGTTTTCGACCCGTTCCTCAGCCCTCAGGATGCTGTGCTCGGGAACCGGGATACTCAGGGCGGGCAAGTAGGGACCAATTTCCTGATTCCCGACGCAAAAGTCTCAGGCGGTATCACGTTAGGAGCCCTGCCCCAGTTCATCGTGACACGCGGCACCTCCTATTGTCTGCTGCCCAGCCTCGCCTCACTGCGCCTTATTGCCGGACTTTGAAAAGTCAGGCAGACCCACTCACTCACCACACCGATCTGCGCTCTGACCATGCACGGTGCGCCGGGCGTAAAAGCAATCCTCCTAACAACGATTTCCTGGCAGGAACAACAACGAACAGAACCGGCTGTCGGATCGTTCGACATCCGTTCATTGCCGTTGCTTTGCTGAGTGCCGCGACGCGACGCGGGGCACCTATGCGCAGGCGGCAAAAAACCTCCCTTCAATCCGCGACGAAGGGCACGGGGAGATTGACTCCCCGCCGCGAATCCAAAGCAGTTTACGTTTGTCGACAGCCTCTCGGCTATGGCCGCTTGGGCGCGAACCTTTCCTTTCGGTTCAAGAAACGATTTGTTTCAGGTCCCCCAACATACCGTCCGGAGCGGAGAGAAACGACGCCCTAATATTACTTGCCGCCATAAAGAGTCACTTCGCAATCCCCGGCTTGTATGTTTACGACAACCGCGTCGTGGAGTTTTGCCAGAACCTGAAACCTTCAGCACGGGGCGAACTGGAGATCATCGATCTCAACCTGGCCTATCTTCAGCGAAACGAACTCCACGTGAAGCCACTGGGCCGCGGGATGGCGTGGCTCGACACCGGGACGCAAACCAGCCTGCTCGAAGCGGGAAATTACATCGCCACGATCGAGCATCGGCAGGGACTGAAGATCGCGTGCCTGGAGGAAGTGGCGTTTCGCATGAATTTCATTTCCGAGTCTGAATTGCAACGAATCGTCGATGGGTTGCCGAAAGGAGAATATCAGGACTACCTGCGGCTGGTCTGCGCCGAGGGCCCGGCCGCATATCCGTCCGAACCGGTGGGCTGATTCGTCTTGTCTCACCTCGACGGAAACAGAGACTTTCAGTCTGTGTGGGCCGCCGATTGCATTTCACTCCCAAACGGCAAAGACAGCACCTAAAATATCCGCTGCCCGCGCGGGCGAGACGCGAGCTGCATCAACGTTGCTTTCGGAAGTTGCTTCGAGAATTGAGGCTGAGCCCAAGACGGGACCATTTCAAGATGGCTTACGTCGCTTCGCGCGATTCTATTAACAAAATCCCATGATCAGGCTGCACTCGCATTCATTGACAGAAAGGAGACGGGGTATCAAAGGGCGATTCCCTATTTTTTAAACAGTTGGCGAAACCACTCGCGAATTCCCACTGGCTGGAATTTTATGTCTGCGCTGGCGCGCTTCCGCGCGCCCTGGGTAAGAGATTTACGAACTGGCAGAGAGCGCGGCTTTTCCTTCGCCGGCAGCTCAGTTTCTGGTGACGCTTCCTCCGCACCTTCAAAATTGACCCAAGAATTGTCGTGGCCTGAATTGCAGAATTTGCACGGGACTCGATACCTCCGCGTATTTACAATTACAGTTCTGAACCTTGCGTCCGCACAATGCATGCATGCGGCATTTTCGACACCTAAAGGCGTTACGAAAACCGGTTTATCGTTGGAACCAAGAAAACCATAGGAGGTCGAGAATCGGTTCAGTGTGGCCGCATCTGTCAGAGCGTCCGTAAATAATTCGCGTCCAGGAATCAACGCCGGTCCCAAGGTATGAGTCTCCCGGAGCATGCTTGAACCGTGTTCGACGAGCAGAAACTTCGAGTTACGAACAAATGAGTCTTCTTTAAGCAGTGAACAACTGGGCTCATGTTTTTCGTCGATAATAATCCCAAAAGCCTCTCGAATGTAGTCTTCAGGCACCCGGTAGACGTGCCACGCTTCACCTTCGTACCCGATTATCATAAGGTTGGACGACTTTAACGGAACAAAACTTTGTGCAGGAATCGCCTTTTTTTCCGTTACGATGTATTTTTGATCGCTGCCGCGGAAGCGATTAAACGTTACTTCATCCAAGGCAATCGGAAAAAGCAGCATCAACGGTCGACCGAGGTAGCGGGACAGGACAATCAAGCTCTCCGTGTGCCCCGGAATGGAACGAGTCGCCTCTTCGAGTTTTCCGCGAAAGACCTCATTGTCGTTGTATATAGCGTAAATGTTCTCCGCAACCGCCTCCGCACTTTGTGGAATGTCTTGAGCGTCAATAGCGACGAGCCAACAACGAAAATACGGCAAGACAAGAACGCCAAGCAAGAGCCGCGCAGAGGCGGGAATCTTCTCGAAATGAATAGCACTATGTTTACCCTCGCCTAGTTCGTGGGTTGGCTTTAGCCCCTTGCATACTGGAAAAAGGGGATTTTCCCCAATTAGACGAGGTTCTTGGTCACAAAGCGTTTTTTTCAACTCTCCATAAAGGTGTGCCACCGTGACCCAGCCGGAGTGAGAGTTTATCGATGATTTGCAAAGCTCTAAAAATTGGCCCGTGAAAATGCTGACATCCTCGTCCAGTCGAGCACATGAGACTTCGATAGAATTGCACGACGAAAGGACTGCTAAGCCACGACTATTGTGGATCAGGTCCTCGTGGGCAACGAGACTATCATCCTCGCCTTTCTGAAGAATGGAGCTCGCAGCAGCCCCGCTAAAACAGCAATCCAGTATGATTAAGACCGCTCCTGCCTTGCACTCTCCGAGTAGTTCTAGGAGGTTATCGAAACTAAGCGACGTGGCGACGACCGACGACAAGACGCTGTCGGCCATACAAAGTTGGAGCTTGCGCTTACTATTTCGTCTGCCGTGACCTGAGAAATAAACAAGGAGCTGGTCTGAAATCTCCAAATTGGCAATGAATTGCCAAATACTTTCTCGGATCGTCGTGCAGGTTGGATTAGCTACCTCTAAAACATCAAACCCACCTTGCTCGCGGCAGAATTCGGCCAACCTTCGGGCATCAGCCAAACAATGGGCAATATTCTGAAACTGACTGTCGCTGTGGGCACCTACTCCAATGCAGATCGCGCGTCTCACGAGTCACTATCGCGCTGTAGTGCATCGCGGAGTATCGTTTCAATTTTCGTGCTGGGACCTTCGATCGTGACCTCGCGACCGTCTTTCGTTACTAACTTCATCTTAGTGGTACGAGTAAGATATCGTTCCAAAACCGTTGCGAGTTTGGAAAGAAAACCACCTTTCGACAGCGCCGCGGTTAAAGCACCCGAGGCAACGAGTGAAATTACGATCGATCCGATCGTTATCGGATCACCTTTTTGAATGTGTTCCGATGTGTGGTCTGCAATCGCGCGTTGTTCTCCTTCGCGCGCTCGCAACACATTCGGCGGTAGGTCGGCCAAATCACGGAGAAGTTCAGCGCAGACCTCGTCGGTGTGTTCGGGATCGGGATCGATTATAAGTAATTCCATGTTTTTGAAGTGATTGGGATGGCTCAGGAGTTAGATAACCGTAGCAGCGGCAAAATGTTTGGAACGCATGGTACGGGCGCCGGGCTCACTCTGCGTTACCAAGCAGGAAAGCTGAAATCGGCGTTGACGTTCTGGTCGTCGTCGCCACGCTGTGGCATTTCATGCAACTGGGGCTGGCATTGGGCGAAAACTCTTGGTAGCCCGCGCTCGGATAAAGGACTGGAACCTCCGACAGCGGTTTGAGTCCTTGCGTGCAAGTCTCGGTGGCTGTGTTTGACCTAAATACCGGTTTGGAGACAACGATAGACTGCCAGCGCATTGGCGCCACCTTGTAATTGTATTGGTCCTGGTTCCTCCGGATTTCGTAGCGGACAAACCGTCCATTCCGATCCGTCAACAGCCCACCGGGGGTGACCTTGGTCGGAGGCGTCGGAAAGACCAGCCTGAGGGGCACGGGTTTCAAGAACCGGAGTTAACCAAGTTCAACAATCGGTTGGCAAGCGCGTTTATTTATTCGGTTGCTCGCGCAGGAGATGATTCGTGTCGGCGAGCAGTTTCGTTACGCCGTCCGGGGCGAGGGCGTCGTAATAACCGCGGATGTTTCCCCGCCGATCCACCAGAACAAACCTCGTGCTGTGGACCGGGACCCCTTCCTCTTCGCTTCCGTCCGATACCCCAAGTTTGAATCCGTCCCGCGAAAGCGAATAGATGGTTTCCCGCGAGCCGGTGAGGAAATCCCAGCGGCCTGGCCGAACGTGCAGTTTCTCCGCGTAAGTGCGTAAGACCTCGGGCGTATCGTTTTCCGGATCCACGCTAATCGAAATGAAATGGACCTCGCTTTTTTCGAGCGGCCGCTGCAGCTCGCTCATTCGGGTGCTGATAATCGGGCACGGGCCCGGGCACCGGGTAAAAATGAAATCGGCGATCCAGATTTTGCCGGCCAGTTGCTCCGAGCCAAAAGGCCGGCCCTCCTGGTTGGTCAACTCGAATTTGGGAACGTCGCCATATGCAGGGAGGGGACGGTTGGAGAGCTGATTAACCTGGACCTGCCAGAGCCAGAAAAGCACCCCGGCCGTAACCAGGGGAATCAGGATCAGGGTGGCTTTCCAGGCAGTGCTCCTTTTTGTCGACACGGGAGTACGGACCGGCAGGATAGCGGTTTCGGTCTTCATATTTTGGTGAGGACGAGCGCGGCCAGAAGCAGCGGCAGATAGACGATCGAGGCCAGAAAAAGCCGGCGCGCATCGGCTGCCTGTTGGGTTCGGAGAAACTGCATCGCGGCGAAAATGAACAACCCATTAAGGACAAGCTCGGCGACGAGATAGGTCGAGCTGACCACGTGCAAAAAGGCGGGAATTCCGGAGATGAAGAGGAGGAGAAAACAAAACAGCACACTTTGGCTGGCGCTCCGGTTGCCGCTGTCGTCGTTCTTCGAGATCATCTCAAATCCAGCGCGGGCATAATCCTCACGATACATCCAGGCGATCGCGAAAAAGTGCGGCAATTGCCAGAAGAATAGAATGGCGAAGAGACTCCATGCTCCGGGATCGAGCCGGCCGCTGGCCGCCGCCCAGCCCACTGCCGGAGGCAGAGCGCCCGGAATGGCTCCCACGAGGGTGTTGAAAGTCGTGACCCGTTTGAGGGGCGTGTAAGCGAAGATGTAAATTACGATCGTGGCCGCGGCGAGGGCGGCGCTAATGCGGTTGCACAGGACTGTGAGATAAACCACGCCGGCGACGGAGAGCAGACATCCCAGGATCAAAGCGTCCCGCGCGAGCATCCGGCCGGCGGGGATGGGGCGCGTTTTCGTGCGGTTCATGAGCGCATCAAGCCGGCGTTCCCACCACTGGTTGAGAGCAGCCGCGCCCGCCGCGGCCAGAGCGGTCCCAAAAACGGCGTGGAAAAGACCGGCTGGATTTATTGGGCCAGTCGCCCCGAGGTAATAACCAACCGCAGTCGTGAGCAGGACCAGCAACGTCAACCGCGCTTTGATCAACTCGGAAACGTCAGACATTACGCGGCGGCGTGATCCGTCTCCGGCCGGCTCTACTGGGTCGACCGCCGGGTCCGCAGGAATGGCGACAGTTTTCACGAGGCTGTAATCTCCATCGGAACGGAATAGTTGCGAGCGGACGTCACCTCTTCGTCGCCGCGCCACCGGAGCCGGAGGCAAATCGTTGAAATGGCAACTCCGAGCGCAAACATGGTAGCGCCGAGCGCGACATGCGCCGTCGCAATATCTGCCGCCTTGTTGCTCCAGATGACCCAGGCCCCCAGCGTGATTTGGCTGGCCAAAATTAGGAACCACAGGTCCGGTAAGTGCGCGAGCCGCCCATGATTACCGGCTGTTTTGCGCGACAAAAGCAGGGAGGCGATCACCCCGGCTGCGATAATGAGCGCGAGAAAACGATGAGCCATTTGCAGCCAGATGTGAAAGGACGTGACATCGGACAACGCGCGGGCGTCCCGCCAGGTGTTAATCTCGGCGAGTTTGGCCGATGACGTATCCGGAATGATCTGCCCATACGCGGCGGGAAAATCGAGAATTGAGAGGTCGCGGTGCTGGTGCCGCATCGTAGCCCCGAGGGCAAGCTGGAGATAGATAACAATCGTCGTGCCGATTACGACGCGGGCGAATGTTGTGGCAGGGACGCCGCGCTGCGGCGTCCGCCAGAATCGCGAGGTGGCGAGGGCGATAACGACCAGCATTCCGAAAAAAGCCTGGGCCAGGCAAGCGTGGAAAACTCCGATTTCGTCTTTCAACAAAGTCACGCGTAAACCGCCGAGGACGCCTTGAAGAATGACAGCTCCAAGCGCGGCGAAACCGAGATTCCGGAGCCAGCGACGCCCGTCTCGTCTCCAGATCCAAAACGCGAGGATAATTGTCAGGAAGCCGACCGTAGAGGCAATGAGACGATGCGTATGCTCGAAGAAAATTCCCCCGACCCACCTCGAAACCGGAAAGAGAAACATGTTGTAGCCGAACGTCGTCGGCCAATCGGGCACGGCGAGACCGACGCCTTTGCTCGTGACCATTCCTCCGCTGCAAATCAGGAACAGCGTCGCGATTGACGTGAACCAGGCGAAGCGATGGAGCCAGCAATTCCGTTGCGGCATTGATTCCTGTTTCACGCGCCGCAACGTCCTTGCACCGCGAGAAGACTGCAAGCTTCAAGGAGCGACGGTTTATCCCGCGGCTGCGGGACCGAACGATCGAAGAAGGGCGGTTTGGAAAGCGCCCCTCCTTGGGGCTCAATG
>JBAPMH010000665.1:0-6725 GCA_049278515.1 Chthoniobacterales bacterium | reverse complement strand
GTTTCTCCATCTTCTGGTTCGTCAGCTCGGCCGCATTATCGCCCTGGCTGCTGGCGGCCTGTTTTTGTTTGCGCTTCTCGATTTCCTCCGGACTCAGATTGCTGTCGCCGGTGCGAATCGTCACGCTCTGCATCGGGACCGCCACGACGTCCTTGACCATGTTGGTTTGAATTTCGGCGGTGCAGCTGAGGCCGGGGCGTAAACCAACATCGTTATCCTCAATCCGCGTTTTGACTTCGAAGTTGGTTACTTCTTCCTGCGTGCCTGTGCCAGTCGTCTTACCAGTATTCGCGATTTGCACCACGGTGCCGTGAAACTTCCGTTCGCCGTAGGCATCGATCGTCACCACCGCCTTGTCCCCGACCTTCACATTGACGACGTCGTTTTCGTTCACGTCCACGCGCGCTTCCATGATGCTCAGGTCGGCCACCCGCATGACTTCGGTGCCTGCGAATTGGTTCGTGGCGACAACGCGTTCACCGTTTTTGCTGTTAAGCACGGTCACGGTCCCATTGATCGGCGAGTTAATTATCGTCTTGGAAAGTTGATCGCGGGCCTGGCTCGAGCCGGCTTCCGCGCGCTCGATTTCGTGCTGCGTGCTTTCGTAGGTCGAAGCCGCAACATCGCGCGCCGCCTGGGCGGTGTTGTATTCCGACTCGGAAATCATTTTCTTGGTAAAGAGATCCTGGGACCGTTTCAAATCCTGCTCCGTCTTGGCCAGGGTTGCCTTGGCTTGCAAATTGTTCGCCTTGGCGGCGCTGATCGCCGCCTGTTGCTGCTCCACCAGCGCCTTGTAAGAGTCCGGTTTGATCTTGAGCAACAGATCGCCTTTTTTCACCGCCATCCCATCTACCACCGGCAACTCGATGATTTCTCCCGCCACCTCGGGCGAAATCTTGACCTCGACTTCAGGCTGAATTTTTCCGGTAGCGGAAACAGTCTGGATAATCGTCTTTCGCACCGCCTTTTCGGTCGTGACCGGAATCGGTTTCTCGCGCCTGCCCAAAATCGCCGAGACAATGATCCAAAGCACCAGCAGCCCGATTGAGCCGAGGATGATGTACCTTTTACGGCGGGAACGCCGCTTGCGAGGAGGCGCGACAGGGGGAGCAGCTACTTGATGCATTTGAGTTGGGGGATTTGTGGAGCCGATAGCAATAGAGCTTTTTAGCGCTTTGAAAGCAAATCTCGTTCACTCCGGAAGACTTAAAAGCAATTACAGTTAGGCAGCCCTATTATGGCGGATATTCACGCTCATCTCCAGTGAGATGCAACTACCAGATTAGGTGGATTCAATTAATTAGCCAGGGCCGGAAAACGGTGGCAGATCCGTTCGATCGCCCATTTAGCATGCTCGGCCACAAGAGGTTCGGGATCAGCCGCCGCTCCTTCAAGGGCCGGTAAATCGTCCCGATCGCCCACATTTCCCAACGCCACGCAGACGTTTCGCAAGAACCCGCGGCGCTTGATTCGCTTAATCGGCGACCGGCGAAAAAGATCGCGAAACCGGGCGTCATCCAGGGTGAGGTAATCCCGCAATGGCATGCCGATGGCCGGACCCGCCGCGAAGGCGGCGTCCCGAGATGCCGAGGCAAAGCGATTCCAGGGGCACGCATCAAGGCAATCGTCACATCCGTAGACGCGGTCGCCAATAAGCGGTCGCAATTCCAGGGGGATCGAACCTTTGAGTTCGATCGTCAGGTAGGAAATACAGCGGCGCGCGTCGAGGCGATGGGGTTCCGTGATTGCGCCCGTGGGGCAGGCGGTGATACAGCGCCGGCAACTTCCACAGCGCGCCGGCTGCGGGTCGTCGGCCGGTAAGTCCAGTGTCGTCAGAATCTCGGCGAGGAAAAACCACGTGCCGAGTTTGGGATCGATCAGCATAGTGCTTTTGCCGTGCCAGCCAATCCCGGCCTCAGCGGCGTGGTCCCGTTCGAGAATCGGGCCCGTGTCGACGTAATATTTCTGGACGCCGCCCTGAGCGATCAGAAAGCTATTCAGCTGCTCCAGTTTTCGGAGCATCACGTCGTGGTAATCTTCGCCCCAGGCGTAGCGCGCGAACCTGCCTCGGGCAGCGCCGCGCGACTTTTGCTGTTCCCCTTGCCAATAATTAAGCGCGACGACAATGACCGAGCGGACTCCGGGAAGAACCTGCTTTGGATCGCACCGCTTTTCTTCAGTCCGGCTCATCCAATCCATCTCGCCCGCCGCGCCTTCGCGCAGCCAGGAGCGAAACTCTTCCCCATGCCGGGGAGGCGAAGCCGCCGTAATTTTGCAGGAATCAAAGCCAAGCGTCCGGGCCCGGTCGATGATTTCCTGCTTCAGATCGGAAACGCCCGCCGGGCGGGACTGATGCTGAAAGGTCGAGCTCACAGCTTTCCAAACGTCCTCAGGATTGCGTCCGCCACCTCTTCGTGCCGGAGCCGCGACGTGTCCAATCGAACGTCCGCCGCCTCCCGGTAGAGCGGCTCGCGCGTCCGCAGCAGCTCCAGCATCGTCGCCCTCGGGTTTTCCGTCTGGAGCAGCGGCCGCGAGGTCTTTCGCGAGACCCTGCGAAAAAGCGTTTCGTCATCGGCCTCGAGACTCACCACGTTACCAAGCGCCTGGAGCATCTTCACGTTCTCAGGCCGCAGCACAATTCCCCCACCGGTTACGATGATGGCGGGCTCTGCTGCCGACAATTCCTTCAGAATCTCCGTTTCCGCGTCGCGAAATTTCTCCTCTCCGAAGCGAGCGAAAATTTCCGGGACCGGCAGGCCGAGCCGGGCTTCGATCAGGTCGTCCGTATCGAACCGCGGAAGGCCGGTGCGCCGCGCCAGCATCCTCCCGATGGAGGATTTTCCAGCCCCCATGAATCCGATGAGAACAATAGACTGGCCGCGCGCGGTCATTCGACAATGTAGAGGCGCTCGGCCCTGCATCAAAAAGCCCTTTGCAAGAAGGCTCGTTCTGAGGAATGGATGAAATCCAATATGCCAACATCTTCATCGCTCGTCGCCATCATCATGGGCAGCAAATCGGACTGGGAAACGATGCAACAATCGGTGCAAACGCTCGATGAACTGGGGATCCCGAACGAGGCCCATGTCCTCTCCGCCCATCGCACGCCCGACGCTACCACTGAGCTCGCCCGGAACGCAGCGGACCGCGGCATCCGCGTCATCATTGCCGCGGCTGGCGGGGCGGCGCATCTGGCTGGAGTCGTCGCGGCCCACACCTGGCTTCCTGTCTTGGGAGTACCGATGACTTCCGCCCTGAATGGGCTCGATTCCCTCCTCTCCATCGCGCAAATGCCCGGAGGCATTCCGGTCGGCACTCTGGCCATCGGCAAGGCCGGGGCTAAGAACGCCGCGCTCCTGGCCGCCAGCATTATCGGGCTCACCGACGACAACGTTCGCGAAAAGCTTCTCGCGTTCCGGAAAAAGCAGACCGACTCGGTGCTCGCCCAGCGGGTCCCATGACCCTGGTTCTCCCTTCGCGCACGCCCGATGAGCGCGCGAAGGCGGTGGAAAAAGCGGCTGAGTTGCTCCGAAGCGGCCAGCCGGTCGCCTTGCCGACGGAAACCGTTTACGGCCTCGCGGCGGACGCGCTCAATCCCGAAGCCGTCCTCCGGGTTTTCGAGGCGAAAGCGCGGCCGCGTTTCGATCCTCTCATCGTGCATTTGCCCGATCGCGAAGCGCTCCAACGCGTGGCCCGAGTCGATTCCGACGGACGCGATTTGATCGACAAACTCACCGCGCGCTTTTGGCCGGGCCCGTTCACGGTTGTCCTGCCACGGCGCGATATCATGCCTGATATAGTTACAGCCGGCCTCGAAACGGTAGCTGTTCGAATCAGCGCCCATCCTGTCTTTGCGGAGATAATTCGAGCGGTGGGTTCCCCCCTGGCGGCTCCGAGCGCAAATCGCTTTGGCCGAATCAGCCCGACCGCCGCCGATCATGTCCTCGAAGAGCTCAATGGACTAATCCCATTGATTATTGACGGCGGGCCCACCACCCACGGATTGGAATCGACAATTGTCGCCGTCCGAAACGGACGAATTGAACTGTTGCGCCGCGGGCCCATTACCGAAGAACAACTCCGCGAGTTCGGTGAGGTGATCGTCCCGGGACCAACTCAACATCCCGAAGCGCCCGGCCAGCTTCCCACCCATTATGCCCCCCGCACTCGCCTCATCTTGGTTGAAGATGCGTCCGCCTATGACATCGACACCGGTCTGCGGTGCGGATTATTGAGCTGGAAGACCGCCGCCGACCCGCGCTTTGTTGAGCTCCGGAGGCTGAGCGAAAGCCAGGCCCTGCCCGAAGCGGCCGCCAACCTCTTCCGCTTTCTCCGCGAACTCGACGCCTGCCATCTCGATTTGATCGTCGCCGAAAAAGTCCTCGACCACGGCCTCGGCGCCGCCATCAACGACCGGCTTCGTCGCGGAGCTATGAAATTGTAGGGCGTCTGTGTCAGGCGCCAGGCTCGAGCCCGGCGTTCGATTCGAAACGCTCCAAAGCGATCAACCTTGGTGAGCCAGCGCTGCTTCGATAAAACCTTGGAAGAGCGGGTGCGGCTTGTTCGGTTTGCTTTGGAATTCGGGGTGATACTGGCAGGCCAGGAAATAAGGGTGATCGCGCAGCTCGATCAGCTCGGCGAGCGAACCGTCCGGTGAAGTCCCCGAAATCATGAATCCCTTTTCGCCCATTCTTTCCCGGTATTTCATGTTGAACTCGTAGCGGTGCCGATGCCGCTCCAAGACTTCGTCGTGGCCGTAGATCTTTTCCGCGACGGTGCCCTTGGCGATTTTCGTCGGCCAGGTGCCGAGGCGCATGCTGGCGCCTTTGTTCTTCACGTCGCGCTGTTCCTCGAGCAGGCAGATGACCGGATCGGGCGCGTCTTTGTCGAACTCGGTGCTATTCGCTTTTTCCAAACCGCAAACGTTCCTGGCGAATTCGATCGTCGCCACCTGCATACCGAGACAGAGGCCGAGATACGGAATCTTGTTCTCCCGCGCGAATTTGGCGGCCGTGATCTTCCCTTCCACACCGCGCTCCCCGAAGCCGCCCGGAATCAGAACCCCGGCCACGCCCTTGAGATGCCCGTCAACGCCGCCTTCCAGGGTTTCGGCGTCGATCAATTCCAATTGGATCCCGCAGTCCTGGCTGGCTGCGGCGTGGGTGAGCGATTCGTAGATGCTTTTGTAGGCGTCCTGCAAATCGATGTATTTGCCGACGACGGCGATCTTGACCTGCTTCTTCGGGCTCACCACCCGCTCGACGAATTTCCGCCAGTTCGTCAGGTTCGGCAGCGGCGCTTCGATATGGAGCAGTTCGCAGATCAGATCGTCAAGTCCCTCGGCGTTCAGCATCAAGGGCATCTCGTAAATCGTGTGGGCGACGTCGCGCGCTTCGATCACTCCGCGCGGCGAGACGTTGCAGAACATCGACAGCTTCTGGCGCAGTTCGGCATCGAGCGGATGTTCGGTGCGGCAAAGCAGGACCTGCGGTTGAATGCCGATCTCGCGCAACTTCGCGATGCTTTGCTGCGTCGGTTTCGTCTTCAACTCGCGCGCGGCCCGGATGTAGGGCACCAGCGTCACGTGGACGTTGACGACGTTCTGCGCGCCCACTTCCAGGATGAATTGCCGGATCGCCTCCAGGAATGGCAACCCTTCGATGTCGCCGGTCGTGCCGCCGATTTCGGTAATAACAATATCTGCTTTGGTTTCGTCAGAAATTTCGCGGATGCGGCCTTTGATGACGTCGGTGACGTGCGGAATAACCTGGACCGTTTTCCCCAGGTAATCGCCGCGCCGCTCCTTGTCGATCACGCTTTCGTAGACCTGGCCGCTGGTAAGATTGTTGTGGCGGGAGAGGATACAATTGGTGAAGCGCTCGTAATGGCCGAGGTCGAGGTCTGTTTCCGCGCCGTCGTTCAGCACGTAAACCTCGCCGTGTTGAAACGGGTTCATCGTCCCCGGATCAACGTTCAGATAAGGATCGAATTTTTGAAAAACGACCCGCAATCCACGGAGCTCGAGGAGCGTACCGAGCGAAGCGGCCGCCAGGCCTTTGCCTAACGAACTCACAACTCCGCCGGTTATAAAAATATATTTCATTTCCGCTTTGCCCGGGAGGATCGCTTGCCCTCGGAACGCATAACCCGCTCAATTATTCGAGCGTCCGCCGGGGTGTCGACGCCGGGCGACCCGCTGCCCGTCATGACTACCTGAATTCTTACTCCATTCTCCAGCGCGCGCAATTGTTCGAGCGATTCCGCGCGTTCCAGGGGCGAAGTTTTCCAGCGGACGAAACGGAGGAGGAGCTCGCGGGTGTACCCGTAAATGCCCTGGTGCCGGAGATACAAGGACGGGCTCCCTGAGGCTGAGCTTGGAATGAGGGCGCGCGAGAAATAAAGAGCGTTACCGGATTGGTCCAGGACGACTTTGACTTGATGCGGGGACGTGGCGTCATCCGGATCTTCGAACGGATGCGCCGCCGTGATCATCTCGAGTTTTCGATTCCGCTGGAGCTCACGCACCAAGCGATCGATCAGCTTCGGATCGATCAAGGGTTCGTCCCCTTGAATGTTAATGATGTGAGCGAATTGCTTCGCTTTGGCGGCGACTTCGGCGATCCGATCGGTGCCGCTGGCATGTTTGGCCGAAGTCATGGCCACTTCAGCGCCCCAATCGAACGCAGCCTCGGCAATCCGGAAATCGTCCGTGGCAATGATGACCC
>JBAPMH010000664.1:0-3123 GCA_049278515.1 Chthoniobacterales bacterium | reverse complement strand
CCGCGCTCCAGAGTTTTTTCGGGCGGCGCCGCGGGTTGTTTGTGATCAATGCGCTGGCGGTCCCGAGGATCGCATTCGTGCTCCGATAATTCTGCTCGAGCGTCACGACCGTCGGGTTCGGGAAGTGGTGCTCGAATTCCAGAATGTTCGAAACTTCCGCGCCGCGCCACCCGTAGATCGATTGATCGTCGTCGCCTACGACCGCGACGTTTTGCCGTTCGTCGGCCAAGAGCGTTACCAACTCCAGTTGCAGCCTGTTCGTGTCCTGGAATTCATCGACCATGAGATAGCGGAACCGGGCTCGCCAGCGATCGCGCACCTCCGGATGCTCGCTCAATAATCTCACCGCGAGGAGAAGCAGATCGTCGAAGTCGACCGCGTTCAGCGTTTTCAACTCGGCCTGGTAGCGCGCGAAGACCGCACCGATCAGCGTGTCGTCGTTCTCCGGCGGTTTCCAACTGTTGTTTTTCGCTTTGCTGATCGCGTTCCTGGCAAGATTCGGGTCGAGCTTCTCGTCGCGGGCCGAGGTCCGAGTGATGATTTTTCGGATCAGGCCAATCTGATCACCTTCGTCGTAAATGCTGAAGTTATTCTTGTAACCGAGGCGGTCGATATTCGTGCGTAAAATGCGCAGGCAGAGCGCGTGGAAGGTGGACATGGTCACTTTTTCAGCCGCGTCCCGGTCGACGATTCGCCCGAGGCGCTCCCGCATTTCGGTGGCGGCCTTGTTCGTGAAAGTGACAGCGAGAATGTGGGCCGGATCCGCGCCCTGCATGATGAGCCAGGCGACGCGCGCGGTAATGACGCGCGTCTTTCCGGTGCCGGCTCCCGCGAGAATCAGAAGCGGCCCTTCCGTGCATTTCACGGCGCGCTGCTGCGCATCGTTCAAGTCGAAGAGTCGGAATCCAGTCATCGGGAGCCGCGCACCTTCATGGCAAACGAGCGACCCGGCCAGTCGATTCCGTTTCGGGCATAGAAGGAGGCCCGCTGGGTGTCCCCTAAGACATCGGGGCGGACAGCGCCTGTCCCTCCAATTGTGTCCTAATCTTGCAATCGTCTGTTCCTATCGCGTCTTAATCGAGCAGCCCACGATTTGGATTTACCAATTCAGTAGGGTCGTCTAAACGATTGTAACCAAGCCGAGATATCATCATGACCGACCGCAACTACGTCGAAGGAAAAAAGCCGGACCGCGAAATCCCGCCGGAAACAATCGGAAGACTTGAGCTGGCGAAAGGCGACGAGGAAGCCGGTGGCCGGACGAGCCCGTTTTGGGTGAAATGCTGGAACTGCCACCAATTCCTGACGCGGCCATTGTCCCCTCCGAGTAATCAGGCTTACACCTGCGCGAATTGCGGGGCGGTTAACACCATTTAGCCCCTCCTCGCGTATTTCGTTGCAGGAGAGCTGTCGCCTTGGCTAGAAAGGCGGCATGGAGATATGGGTCCATCGCAACGGACAGTATGCCGGCCGGTTTACCGAGTCCGCCATTCGCGACAAGATCGCGGACGGTAGCTTAAGCCCGGCCGATCTGGCCTGGGACGAGGCCAAGGCCGCGTGGCAGCCCATTTCGGAGTTTCTCGCATCCTCGGCCCCCGCCAGCGAGAGTCCCGTTTCCGCGGTCAAAGAGCCTGCGGAATCTCGGATTTCGGATACCGGATTGCGGAAGGATCAAGAGGGCGCCGAAACTTCAGGCACCGCGGCAGCGGCAAGTGAAGCGAAACCGGTGGAAGCTCGGCGTGTTTCGCCGCCTCCGCTGCCTTCGATCGCAGCTGTGCTCCCGACGACGCCAGCTCCAGGGCCGGCGCGTCCGGCAGGACCGCCACCGTTGCCGGTGATGACGCCACCGAGCGTCGCCATTGGACCGGGATCATCGATCCCGGCTCACGAGCCGCCGGAAGGGGAAACCATCTGGAGCCCGTACATGGCGATCTTTTGCAGTTTGTTTCTCTCGCCGGCCTTCGGGGGATTCGTCATCTGGCGGAACTGGCTGAAGATGAATCGCCGCCGGCGCGCGATGGTGGCGGCTCCCTGGTTCTGGCTCGGTTTCGTGGTGGTAGGCCTGGTGTTTTATTCGCGCGACCGCCTCGCCTTGGTGGTTTGGGTCGCTTACCTCGTGGCCTGGATCGCGTTCTCGGCGTATCCGCAGATTCGTTATGTCAACACCACCTTCAAGCGAGAGAAGATGCGGTGGGGTTTGCCGCTTCTGGCGGCGCTCACTATGGGCGTGGTTGGTTTCATCGCCTTCCACTTCTTTGCCCCGACTCTAAAAACGACGCCGACTCTCGAGCCCGCTCCGCAGCAGCCCACGATCACCCAGATTTCGCAACCGCACGATCGCGTCTACTCCGCGGATGAGTTGCGCGACTTGTATAAATCATCCGTCCTGGAAGTGCGCACGACCTGGAAAGAACGGAAGTCGACCTTCAACAAGAAAGAGAACGGCGCGAGCGGCACCGGCGTGCTGATTTATAACGACGCCGAATACGGCCTGGTGGCCACGAACTGGCATGTGGTCGATCCCGGCGAAAACATGACCGGTGATTACAAATGCGGTGTCCGTTTTTCCCACGACAAGGATTTTTCGGACGTCGAGGTAGCGGCCAAGGCGAAGAACGAGGTCGATCTCGCCTTGCTTCTGGTCCGGTTGGAAGGGAAATGGACGCCGAACCAGTTTCCGGTCCGTTTCCTGGACAACATCAAGGAAGGCGAATGCTGCATCGCGATCGGAAACGCTCTCGGCGAAGGCTTGAGCATCACATCCGGAATCATTTCGCGTTTCGACAAGGTTAAGGAACAGACCCTGATCCGGACTTCGACGCCGGTAAGTCCGGGAAACAGCGGCGGGCCCTTGATTCTTTGCCGGGGCGGCTCGCTCGGCGGGATCGTGACGTTACAATCTCGGATCACGAATGTGCAGAACGTGAACTTCGCCACGCCAGCGCAGTACATTTTCGACAAGGATCTCTGGGAGTTCGAAGGCGGGCAGGATAAAGCCCAGCAGTTGCTCGATTTGGCCATTGCCCAGGCGCCGAAGAAGTAGATCGGTGGCTGCGTCGCTTCTCTTTCTGTTGCTCTTGCTCGTGCTCCCTCTGGTTCCCCCAGCAAGAGCAAGAGCAGGAG
>JBAPMH010000663.1:0-3671 GCA_049278515.1 Chthoniobacterales bacterium | reverse complement strand
TGTGTTGCCTCAAATCGCCAAATGGTCCGAGCATGATGTCGATGTTCGATTTTTTCACAAAGAGGACAGTGAGCTTGCGCAGAAAATTGTTGCTCTATTGAGGGGAGATCCGTTCGGTTTACGAGGCACCGCTGCTAAGGGTTATGATCCAGAGCAGGAATTCATGAATACCTCGCGCAAAAAGGCCGCTGATTTTCCACACCGGTATTTCGAGATTTGGATGACCGAAAGAATGTTTCGTTGAATTCGTCCGACGCTGGGCACGCTGGAGGAGCCGGTTATTTGAAATGAGCCTGCACAAGGAAATCAGCTTCGAGACCGAAATTGGCGAGTATTTGGATTCGCATGGCTGGCTCTATTCCGCGCACGACGAAGGTTACGACCGGACGCGGGCGCTTTTCCGGGCGGACGTGCTGGCCTGGGTGCAGGAGACGCAGCCAAAGGCTTGGGAGGCGCTGGCCAAAAACCACGGTGCGCAAGCCGGCGAAACGCTGCTCACGCGGCTGCGGGAGCAGCTCAATCAACGCGGCACGCTGGACGTGCTGCGGCACGGCGTCGAATTGCTCGGCCTGCGGCAGCCGCTCAAGCTGGCGGAGTTCAAGCCCGCGCTGGGCATCAATGCCGAGATTCTCGCCCGCTACGCGGCGAACCGACTGCGGGTGGTGCGGCAGGTCCATTACTCTCTGCACAACGAGAATTGTCTCGACTTGGTGCTGTTCCTGAATGGCGTGGCCGTGGCCACAGCAGAACTCAAAACGGATTTCACTCAAAGCATCGGCGACGCGATCGACCAATATCGCTTTGATCGTCTGCCCCGATCGAAGGGGCAATCCGCAGAGCCATTGCTCTCCTTTCCCAACGGTGCGCTCGTCCATTTTGCGGTGAGTAACGGTGAGGTTGCTATGGTCACCAAGCTGGAAGGCCCACCCACGGTCTTTCTCCCGTTCAACCAAGGCGATCAGGGCGCGGCCGGCAATCCGGTAAATCGGGCGGGCGGCCACCGGACGGCTTACCTCTGGAAGCAGGTGTGGGCACGCGAAAGCTGGTTGGAAATCCTCGGGCGCTATCTCGTCGCGCAAAGGGACAAAAAGAAACAGATCGAGCAGATTATTTTCCCACGGTTTCATCAGCTCGATGTGACGCGCAAGCTGCAGGCAGCGGTCCTGGCGGAAGGCCCTGGCGGCAAGTATCTCATCCAGCACTCCGCGGGCTCGGGCAAGACGAAGTCGATCGCGTGGACCGCGCACTTTCTCGCCGAGCTGCATGACGCGCAGGACAGAAAGGTTTTCGATACCGTGCTCGTCGTTTCGGACCGCACAGTGATTGATTCGCAGCTTCAGGAGGCGCTCTTCGATTTCCAGCGACAGAGCGGCGTGGTGGCGACGATTAAGGGCGACGACGGTAGCAAGAGTGCCGAGTTGGCCACGGCGCTCGACGGTTCGAAGAAGATCGTCGTCTGCACGATCCAGACTTTTCCCAAAGCGCTTGAAAAGGTCCGGGCACTGGCCGCCACGGAAGGCAAGCGCTTCGCAGTGATCGCAGATGAGGCGCACAGCTCGCAGAGCGGCGAGGCCGCCGCGAAGTTGAAAGCGGTGCTTTCGCCCGACGAATTGAAAGAGCTCGCCGACGGCGGCGAAGTGAGCACGGAAGACATCCTCGCGGCCCAGATGGCGACTCGAGCGGGCGAGAGCGGCATTACCTTCGTGGCCTTCACCGCGACGCCGAAGACGAAGACAATGGAGCTTTTCGGCACGCTCCCTGACCCCAGACAGCCAGCCGGGCCGGGGAATCTGCCGGCGCCGTTTCATGTCTATTCCATGCGGCAGGCGATCGAGGAGAAGTTCATCCTGGACGTGTTGCAAAACTACACATCCTACAAGCTGGCCTTCAAGCTGGCGCACGAGGGAAAGGACTACGACGAGAAAACGGTGGAACGCAGCGCGGCGATGAAGGGCATCATGGGCTGGATGCGGCTGCACCCCTACAACATTGTGCAGAAGGTGCAGATCGTGGTGGAGCACTTTCGTGAGTTCGTGGCCCCGCTGCTCCAGGGCCAGGCAAAGGCAATGGTGGTGGTGGGAAGCCGGGTGGAGGCAGTGCGGTGGAAGCTGGCGATCGAGAAATACATCGCGGACCGCGGTTACAAGATCGGCACGCTCGTGGCGTTCTCCGGGGAGGTGAACGACTTGGAATCAGGACCGGATGGTTTCACCGAAAACAGCAGGACGTTGAACCCCAATTTGAAGGGCCGCGACATCCGCGAAGCCTTCAAAGGTGACGAGTATCAGATCCTGCTCGTGGCGAACAAATTTCAGACCGGGTTCGATCAGCCGTTACTCTGCGGGATGTATGAGGATAAGCGGCTCGCCGGCATTCAAGCCGTCCAGACTCTCTCGCGCCTGAACCGCGCCCACCCCGGCAAGGGTACGACCTACGTGCTGGATTTCGTGAACGAAGCCGCGGATGTCCTCGCTGCCTTCAAAGCGTACCACACGACCGCCGAACTCTCCGCGACAACGGATCCAAATCTCGTTTTCAACCTCCGCGCCAAACTCGACGCCGCCGGGCACTACGACGACTTCGAGGTGGACCGCGTGGTGGAAGCCGAAATGAAGGGTGTTAAGCAGAGCGACCTGGTGGCGGCAATAGCGCCTGTAGAAGACCGCCTGATGAAACGCTACAAGGCTGCGCAGGCAGCGTTAAAAATCGCAAAGGAGAAGAGTGACGAGGCCGCCACGAAGACGGCCCAGGATGAACTGAACGCCCTGATCCTTTTCAAGCAAGACATGGGCGCGTTCGTCCGACTCTACACATTCCTTTCCCAAATCTTCGACTACGGCAACACCGCTATCGAGAAGCGCGCGATCTTCTACAGGCGTCTGCTGCCACTGCTGGAGTTTGGCCGCGAGCGGGAGGGGATTGATCTCTCAAAAGTGGTGCTGACACACCACAATCTGAAGAACCGTGGCAAACAGCCAATGCCACTGGACGAAGGCGAGAGGCCCAAGCTCGAGCCGCTCACCGAAGCGGGTAGCGGACTCGTGCAGGAAAAAGAGCGAGCCTACATGGGGGAAATCATCGAGAAGCTAAACGACCTCTTCGAAGGCGAACTCACGGATCAGGACAAGCTCGTGTATGTGAACAATGTGATTCGCGGGAAACTTTTGGAATCGACGAAGCTCCAGCAGCAGGCGGCCAACAATACCAAGGAGCAGTTCGCCAATTCGCCGGATCTCAACGCCGAACTGATGAACGCCATTATGGGCGCCCTCGATGCGCATACCGCCATGAGCACGCAGGCATTAAATTCTCCAATGATTCAGCGCGGCCTGAAGGATATCCTTCTCAATAACGCGCGCCTCTGGGAGACACTTCGCGCGAGATCTGACGTTGGAATCTGACGGGTTTACGCCCAAGAGCATGAGCAGGAGGAAGGGCCACGTGAGGCGAAGCCTTTTACGTGGCTACCCCGCATAGATTCGAACTATGAATAACGCCTCCAAAGGGCGCTGTGTTACCGTTACACCACGGGGTATTCGGATTTTCGATTTTCGATTGCCGATTTGCGATTTGCGATTAGCGTCGCGAAATCATTCTTAGATCGCAAATTGCAAATCGCAATTCGCAAATCCGCAGATCGGCCCGACCCGCTTCTTAGTTCGAAACGGTGA
>JBAPMH010000662.1:0-2469 GCA_049278515.1 Chthoniobacterales bacterium | reverse complement strand
TTTGTAATCAATGTGTTATATAATTAACAAGCCGTTGAAAACGCCCGTTAATCCATAGAATTCCGCAAAATCGTCAATTAAGCGCTCACGCCCAGAATGGGACGTACTTCGCAAACTTTTTGCCTTGCGTTGGATCATATGCCTTGATGAGCCCATCCTCGATTGCGTCGGCAATAATCCGAGAAGCGACTGCGCTATTATGTGGCTGAATTCCAAATCGCTCTCGTAGACTTGAATTCGTCATCGGGTCACGCTGCACAAATCTGAGACAAGCGTGGAGATAGCAGGCCCGCTGTCGATCTGCTTTGTCCATTTTGCGGAAGGCTTTGTGGGCAAAAAGCACCGCTCTTGTACTTCCTTCAGAGATCTCAAAACTCGGCGCGGGTAACTGATAGAATTCGGTTTCGTGTACAACCTTATCGACGCCGCTGCCGCGCTCCTCGCATATTCCAACGCGGCGCATCAGCGCGGCCAAGGCTTCATTTCGAGACCGTGGCGCAGCATCCAAAAAGCGATCGGTTTGAACCAGTGGTAATCCGGGATTCGTAATCTCCATTCGCTCGGTAAAAATCTCGACCATTGGCCCACTGCCGGTGGCTGACAAATCTTGGTGAATAACGGCATTTGCGACAAGCTCACGAACTGCCAGATCGGGATACATTGGCACATCTCGCCGTAATGCTTTGGCGATCACCTCATTACGCGGCAGAAGCGCCGTAACGAAGTCGATCATGCGTTCAAATCCTGCGGCGTACCCCATCTTTCCCACTCGTTCTCGGATCGTTTTTAAACGATCAACTCCTTGGTAGACTATTACTCGCACTGGCTTTCGACGAAGGCCGCTAAATTCACTTAGGTCTTTCGCAAAAAGAATTGCTCCAAGATTGGTAATGTCCAAATTGCCAGCATCATTGTGCTTGAGAAGGCGATCGCCCGCTAGCCGATCCACAATCTTGGCTCTGTCCGTTGGAAGCGGCAACCCGAGCAGGTCAAAATACGTCGGATAATCCAGCATCGATAAAGCTTCCTGAGACCCGAGGTCTTGGGCCGCGTTCAGCTCTTCGAAGGGAATATCATCGAATATACGCCAGAGTTCTTTTTCAATCTGGGGATGATCCTTCAGCTTCTGGACATATGAACCCACGCGAATGAACTCCACCCCTTGGAATTGAACGGGCCGACCGCACGCCCGCGCGATTTCCAGTACAACAACACGTTTGGACTCATAGGTAATCTGGTGGAAGGAAAATGAGATTCTCGGATTTAGAAGACGCAGCATCCAATTCTCCAGCGCCTCGCTTCCCTTTTTCTCCCGACTTGGATCAAATGTCGTTCCTACCACCGAATGATTCTCGTTCGAAATACCCCAAACGACGTAAGCTTTGTCTTTATTGCTGACCGCAGCAGAATTGCTCAAGGCCGATATGTATTCCCCTATCTGATCCGGCTGGGCATAGCTCCGCTTGAATTCGAGCCAAGCCGTTTCGGCGGGCAGTTTACGCAGTTCGGAAACCACATTCGCGATGTAGGTTCCAGCCGCGACCAATATCGATTTGAGTCTAGGGGTTTCCCAATCATTTGCGAGTCCGCATTCATTCGCAAAAAGATCTGCGCTTCAAAAAGCAGCGCGACCCTAACGGGATTCGAACCCGTGTTACCGCCGTGAAAGGGCGGTGTCCTAGGCCACTGGACGATAGGGTCAGGAAAAGCGGGGGCAATATCAGAAGGGGCGTGGGGCGGCGCAAGTTATTTGCCAAGGGGCAATCAGGGGATGGTTTATTGCTGAAGGGCGTCGCGATCAAAGGTGCCCCGCAATTGCCGGACGCAGGCGAGATTGCAGGCGTGAAAACGGAAGAAGGGCGCGAACATTCGCTTCTTCAGGTCGAGATCGAAATGAGGGGCGAGCAGTGCCAGCAAGGGGAAGGCCGACTCATTGTGCATCTCGCCGACAATCCATTTGGAGGCGCGTAACATCTCACCGGGTAACGAAGTCAGAACGTCGTACTCGGCGCCTTCGCAGTCGATCTTGATGAGGTGGGCCTTCGTGAGGCCGAGACTTTTTATCGCGCTGCCGGCGTGCTTTATCTGGCACGTCGTCGGCACTAACGGACCGGACCAGTCCGCGGTTTTGTCCCGGGACATGAACCGGCTGAAGTCGGCACCATCAAAGGGGATGGAAAGGGTGGCGTCGGCCGCGCCCAGACCGTAATTGAAAACTTCGACCGACGGGAGCGAGCCCACGTTTTTTTGCAACACTTGAAATGTCCCGGGGTGCGGCTCGAAGCCATAGATTGTGGCGGCGGGAAATTGTTCCCGGAAAAACAGGATCGACGAGCCGATGTTGCTGCCAATGTCGAGAATCACTTCGGGTTGCAACGCTGGGGGCAGATAATACTCGGCCTTGCCGCCGCGCCGAAGCAGCACCTGGTAAATGGCGAGCGGGTCGGAGGTGGCCGGGCGGTAGAAGAC
>JBAPMH010000661.1:0-3617 GCA_049278515.1 Chthoniobacterales bacterium | reverse complement strand
GTCCTGGTAAAAATCATCGGCGAGTAATCTCTTCTGAACATAACCCAGCGCTTTAGCGCTGGGTTGCGGTTCACAAATTCGGGCCGAGTCCCGTCAGGGACGACAGAAACCTGGCAACTGCTCGGCGCTTCTTTCGTCCCTAACGGGACTTCGGAATTATTACTCCGCAGTTTTCCCAGCGCTAAAGCGCTGGGCTATTTTCACCGGACCGCAGGTCGCGCGCATCTCGGGGCAAAATCCTGCAGCCGCTTAATCACTTCTTCGTGTTTCTCGAGCTGAACCAGGTGGCCGGCGCCTTTCACAACGATTTGCTCCGATCCACTAACACCGGCATTAATAGCCCGGGCGTGGCCACGCACATCCGCAATGTCTGCTTCGCCCAGCAGGATAATGGTCGGCACGTTAATCTCGGGCAGCCGCTTGCTTGCTGGCGGCGAGAGTTTTTCTTCGAGGGCCCCGTCGTATTTCTTTAGCTTCTCCGCGTTCGCCACAAGCTGCTCGTAAATCTTCCGGCGCGCCTTCTCGTTGGCTCCCGCAACCAGGAACTTGTCCTGCGACCAGTTAAAGGCCCAGGCTTTCACGTCGTCACGCTCCATCGGTTCATTGTTGCGATTCGCTCGCTCGCGAAATTCGGCGCTGTATTCCATGCCGTGCACGACCGGGCCGATCAGAAATAAGCCATCGACCAACTCTGGGTGGACGATCGCGAAGTCGATCGCCAGCGCGCCTCCCGATGAGCTCCCGGCAATGACTGCGTGTTCCACCTTCAAATGCTTGAACAGTCTCGCCAGGTCCTCTGTCGGCGAAAACAAACTTGTGGCCGGATCGGAACGTCCGTAACCGCGCCGATCATACCGGATAACGCGGAACCTGGCAGCGAGCGGCTGCCACACTTCATCCCACGTTACCGAGTGAAGTAATCCATCGTGCAAGAGAACGATCGCCGGCCCGGAGCCGCGTTCTTCGTAGTAGATTTTCGAACCAGTGACGTCCAAATAACCACTCGTCTGTTCCACGGAATCGCTCGATCCCGCGGAGAGAGCTAATGACGACGACATAACTGCGAGGACCAGGATGACCGATTTTTGCAGCGTCCTCATTCGTGTCATCCTCACCGCTCGCTAACTCCGCCTGATCGAATGGTTTCTTCTGATCACCGGTGTCGTCGAAAGGACGTACGCCGCGGCCGCTCATTAGCTGAGGAAAAGCCTCGAGAACGCCCGCCCTTCCGCGGCGTTGCTTCGCCACTCCCGCGTCCGGAGCTTCCCGGAAGCCGGGGCTCGATTTTTTGTGGACGCACCGGACGCGCTTCGCCCCGGCGGCGGTGCTCCCCTTCCGGAGCGGCAGCGTTGTAATCAAATCCCTCCGCTTTCTTTCGCACGATCCCGCGACCGATGAAACGCTCGAGAGACCGCAACTGGGCCTGGTCCTCCGGCGTAACAAAACTGATCGCATCGCCCACGGCCTGGGCCCGGCCGGTTCGTCCAATCCGGTGGACGTAGTCCTCCTCATGCATCGGAAAGTCGAAGTTCACCACGTGCGAAATGCCATCGACGTCGATCCCCCGCGCGGCGATGTCGGTGGCCACAAGCACCCGCACCGCTCCCGACTTGAAATCCTTCAAGGCCCGGAGCCGCTGATTTTGCGAACGGTTCGAGTGAATCGTGCCGCTCTTGATTCCGCCGGCTTCGAGCTTCCGTGCAATCCGATCGGCTCCGCGTTTCGTCCGGGTAAAGACAAGCACGGTATCCAGCTGCGGATTGGCTAGGAGATGGAGGAGCAGAGCCGGCTTCAGGTGCGAACGCACCTCGTAGACGAACTGGGTGACGGTCTCGGCCGGGTTCGCGCGGCGCCCGATCTCGACCGTCCTGGGTGAATTTTGAAACTCGTGAGTCAGCTTCTCGATCTCATGCGAAAGCGACGCCGAGAACATCAGGGTCTGCCGTTGGCGCGGCAGCGCCCGGACGATTTGGCGAATCGGCGGCAAGAACCCCATGTCGAGCATACGATCAGCCTCATCGAGAACAAGGAACTGCAGGCTGGAAAAATTTGTCTGCTTCTGGCCCATCAGATCGATGAGCCGGCCGGGGGTCGCCACGACGAGATCAACGCCGGAGCGCAGCGCTTCGATCTGCGGGCGCTCACTTACTCCGCCAAAAACGGTGGCCATCCGCAGCGGAAGATGCCGGGCATAGACGCGAATATTCTCCTCGATCTGGACGACCAGTTCCCGCGTCGGAGCGACGATGAGCGCGCGTGTTCCGCGCCGTTGCTGGCTCTCGGCAGCCAGCCTGGTCAGAATTGGCCAGACAAACGCCGCGGTCTTTCCCGTCCCCGTCTGGGCGATACCGATGACATCGTGCCCGGCAAGAACCTCGGGAACGGCGGCCAGTTGGATCGGCGTCGGCTCCGTGTACCCGGCCTCCTGAATGGCTTTGAGAATTTGCGGAGCGAGTTGGAGCGAGCGAAACGGCATAACGATGGTAACTCTCGCCCGAGGCGGCGAGATTCCCACCTCAATCTCGCAGTTTATCGTCCGTCATTTCCGGACTGATGCTGCCGCTACGTCCGCCTCACAGCGTTTGCAATAGGCAACCTCGACGGCCCGCGAATAAAGCTGGCTCTTATCCCGGCGAATACCGATCGGCAACGAATTCGGCGAGGCCGCCCGAGCCTTCAGCGTTTTCTTGTCAGGCTGAAACAAAACGCAGACCCCGCGCCCCGGCCCGTAAACCGTGATCGTATCCAACCGCTGGTGATGCTTGGCGCACAAGCGCTCGCCGGATCGGCCGATGATGACCGGAGGGCCCTTCCAAGGCGAGCAGATCCCCGTGGTAGGGAGCAACATTACCAGGGCCAGCAAAAAAGCGCGCATCATTGGTCGGCCCGGGTCGATGCTGTCTCAGTTCTCGAGCCAGGGCCGATTCGAAATCTCCCCGGGCTTGAAATCGACCTTCTCAAACTTTGCCGTATCCAGATTCCACACGGCGTGCAACTCCGCCGTCCAATGCGGGCCACCGGCCAGGTTGGGTTTGTTATCCGCGAACAGATTCAACAATACCTGGCGGCCTTTGAATTCGATCTCGCGCACGCCCCGCTCGTCGTTCCCGTCCGAGACAAAAGTAAACCCGTCTGATTCCTTTGGATATTTCTTCAGGAAGCGGCTCTTGAAATCACGATCGAAATACTTGCGCGCTTCCGCGAATACCGAATGCACCCGCTTAACCTTGTCGTTCTCGATTTCGTAAATCCACAAATCGGAACTGCCCCATTTTGCGGCGATCCAGATCGCGACCACCGAATTATTCTCCCAGAGCGCCCGAGGCTCGTTGCGTCGCCCGCGTGGGACACTCTCTTCCCAGATTTGCCTCAGAACGGCGTGAGGCTTTAGCCGCGCCAACACGTTCGGCAGCCCCGACTGCACCCCCGTTTCGCTGTCCACCACCGGATAAAGAAGAGCGAATCTCCCGTCGGGTGACACACTTTCCTCTCCCAGTTCATAGCCTTCCGGGATCCCCGACGTATCCGCCTGGACCACCGAAGCGCTCGGTGAAGGTTCTTGAGCGCGGAGCGATAGAGCGCAGGAGAAAAATACCACCAGACAAATGAGCAGCGTT
>JBAPMH010000660.1:0-4192 GCA_049278515.1 Chthoniobacterales bacterium | reverse complement strand
CGTGTAACGCGCGTCCATGCTGCAGCGACCGGACCAATTCAGGCTCTTGTCCTTGTTCTGACGCCGGGCCCGGACCGTGACGGTATTTCCCTCCTTCTTCACTGTTACCGGAGCGGAGGCCAGATATTCCTTCTCCTGCGTTTCGTCGTCGGAATCGATCTTCCGATGGGCCACCACCGAAATTTTGTCGTCCGGGCCCGCCGCGACATCGATCGTTCCAAAATCGACATCGACGATCAGCCGCCCGCCCGGTGCGCCATCGAGGGATTGGCTGACATTTTCTTCCGAAAGAGCGAACGCCGGCACAGCGGCCAGCACGAGGAGAAAGAGGATGCGGATGATCATAGGGCGAGTGGGTTGAGTTAGCGGCGACTTCTACATTGGAGCGCTCCAACCGAACCCCCTTTGCAGGCCGTATGCCACGCCTTATTACCTTCTCTTTCAGACTGTCGGAGAGAGACTTACGGACGCTCGTCCGATTAAACGCCCATTCATTTTTCCCGTGCCCGGGATTTCACCGTCCCATTTTCGAAACGAGCGCGGGGCGGGGATTATCCCTTTTGAAACAACCCTCACTCCTGCGAATGTTCTCGCTAGTGAGAAACAGGGGTTACTACCGTGTGCCGGAATCAGGAGTGCAGCATGTCGATTGCGATGGATAGGGGCTGAGAGATGGGAAATTTCTGGGCGTTCATTTGCCGGTGCCTCCGATTCACTTTCAGCCATTCATGGGGCGCCCTCGATTACGTCAGCACTGCATGCGGCGTCGTCTTTGGCTTCATTCTCTGGAAATGGGGTCCGCTAATGGAGCCAGCCACTCAAAACAACGTGGCTGCAATCGGTGGATGGGTTATCCCGCTCACAGCTTTCGCTTTGGTGACGATTATCAGATTGTTCATGGCCCCATACTGGACATGGAAAGAGGAGCGAGACCGAGCGCGAAAACTACAAGATAAACTGACCGATTACGATGAGACGCCCGTCTTTCCCATTGTGGAGATGCCATCAAGCAATGAGCCAATACGCGTCAAGCTAATCAATAAAGGCAGGGACGACGAACCAATCGAGGCGGTATGCCTATATCTCTGCGATGGCGGGAAAAACGAGCGGTTTGGCATAATAGAGCACGACCAAGACGGCAGGGCGATGCCGCTAACAATGGGACGTAAAACTAATCTCCGAGTGACGTTCGATCTTTTACCAATTCACTGCATGCAATGGGGGGTGAAGTCAGTTTTCGCTGTCGTAAGTCTTCAAGACGGCAGAGAGAGGGAGGGCGACCATTATACCATTCGTTATTCGACGCCCTTGGACGAATTACTTGCGGCGCCAGTCACGCACGCGCCTGGCCGAACGTGGGAACAGTCGATGATTAGGCACAAACGCATACACAGAGTGGCAAATGCCTATTATCGCGCCCGCACCAGCTCGCTTCTGGCCAAGAACAGACAGCAGGTAGAGGTAAATAGCTGGCGTGACTTGAACGACGCGCAAATAAGAGACTTAGAAGACGCGTCCGAAGTGTCAGAGCTTCTATTAATATTCGAGGCGCGCAACGTCCGTCATCCCTTCAAGAACGGCGAGACCCCGGAAGCAATCCTACTTTTTTACCAAAGCTATATTCCAGAGGGAGTCAGTATTGGCGGGATAGTCGAATGGACTACGGCCTATAATCAATGGTTCGGAGCGTCTTTGCCGATCCCCGAATGAATAATTCCCCGTGCCATTATGCCGCTTTAGTCAGCTCTGCGTATGGCAACTTCTCAGCCTTCACCAATTTCAAAAGCGTATCGCGAAACAAGAAATTGTTGTCGCGATCGTTAAACCGATGCTCCAACTCATCCAAATAGGCGTCCAGATGCTTCACCGAAAGCTGGTGATGGGTGCCGATCGCTCCGCGCTTAGCTAATCTTTCCATTTACCGTTACGACAAACTCGTGGCCGGGTTTAACTCGCCGGGTTTGAGCAATGATATTCGGGAAGCACTTCACGAGCTTCCAAGCCTGGGTCCAGAAATCCATCTCGATCCATCTGTCCTTTAGGAAAAAGGTAGTATGGCCGGCGGCCTTCCAGGCTTCGACTTCGTGCGGATTTTTGCGGATTCGCAGATCGGCCGAGACAATTACCCAGTCGGGTTCCCGAGCGAGCGCAGTCATCCAGGTTTCATCAGGCGTAGTCGCGGCGAAGCGGTCCTTGAGATGCACGACCTGGTGCTCGGGTTCGACAAGCACATGCACGCTCCTCGCGAGCTTGGTAGACAGATTGTTATCGAAGAAGAATCTCACGCCGCTTTTGCGAGCGATTCTTCGAACTCCACTGCATCACGGACATCGTTGGGATGGACTTCATACCATCGGGCAACAATTTCCTGGGAGGAATTCGCCTTCGCGCTTCGGGCCAAAATCGCCGTTGGCACTCCAGATTTTGTGGCAGTCGGCTGTCCGAAATTCCGCCTTGGATCGATAACGACTTCGCGGTCTTTGCCGAGCGGCCACCAGACAATATCGGCGCCAGAAAACTCGAGTTCCTTTTGGAAGGGCGCCACTATGCGCGCGAATTCGGCCTGGTCGTTCGCGAGGTTGATCAGCGCTTGGTCGAGATCCGCTTCGCCTTGCCGCAGAAGAATGCTACGGCCGTCGGTAAAAATACGGTTTGAGCAAAACGGATGGGTGTTCTTCAGTTGCGCCTGTGCTTTTGCGTGAGCGCGCCGCATCGTCCGCCAGCTAACCCCCGCGCGAATAAAGGCATCAACAAAACGCAGCTCAAGGAGATCGCGAAAGCTGAGGGCCAACTTATTCTCGATCGGTGCGAGTTCGCCCTGCCAGACGGCGTCCGAGTGACGAACGCGCTCGCCGCTTTTGAAATCGTAGCCTTTCAACCAGCGCCGGATCTTTCCGGTGCTGATTCTGGTGAGCCGCGCCGCCTCCGACACTGTGTAAAGGCCGGCATTAAGGAGATTGGAATTACTCGCCTGCACCGCAGACAATGAAGCCGTTCCGAGGCCAAATCGCAATGCTTGTCTTAGGTGGAACTTTTCCTGTGAGCGCCGCAGGCGATGTCGAATGCTTTTGGGAACGGCAGAAACTAACCGCGGATTACGCGGATGGGCGCGGATGAAAGGCAAGACATCCGTGTTATCTGCGCTCGCCACGGCGGAGCCCGTCCCTGGGCATAGGCGGGTAATCCGCGGTTAACTCATACCTCGAGCCGATAACCGAAGGGCTATACCTTTTCCGTCGCTCGCTCGCTCTCTGCTTCGCTCGCCGGCGCCTGCTTGCCTTCTCCGGTGTCGGGCAGAAATTCCAGAATGTCGCCGGGCTGACAGGTGAGGGCGGAGCAGACTGCCTCGAGGGTCGAGAAGCGGATCGCGCGCGCCTTTCCTGTCTTCAGGATCGAAAGATTCACGATCGTAATGCCGGCCCGTTCCGCGAGTTCGGTCAGCGTCATCCGCCGATCGTGGAGCAGGTCATCAAGCTTGACGCGGATTGCCATGGTCAAACCGTCCCTTCCAGGTCTTCGCGCATGAGCGCGCCTTCCGCGAACACCCGAGCCAGCACGAAGGTGAGGAGGACGGCCAGCCAGCCGTTGGTTGAAAAGCCGGCGTTGATATGAATCGGATGCGCCGGGGTTGAAATGGCCTTGGTGATCGCGCCGATAACAATGCCGATGATCTGCAAGCCGAGCAGCGTCCAGGCGATGTTCTGCAAACGAGAGGCGTTCGCGGCCACAAATGGGGAGCCCGCTCGAACCGTCCCTATGATCGCGAGCAGCCGCTTGAGGACGATATAATTTAGCGGGATGGCGGCGAGGCCAAGCACGGCGATCACGCGCAAGCCCATGATCACCCGGTCCGCCTCGGGCGATGGAAGGAGGTTCAACGCGCTCATGATCCATTGCTCGTTTGGCATGACGACCAGCAGAGCGAGGATCGCGGCGCCGCCGAGCCAGTTCAGGACGATGAGGATCCGCAGCGTGACGTTCGCGATAGGCAGCGCGGCGGAGTATGATCGGGATATCGGAGGCATTGTTGCAGTCATATATTGATAATCGATAATATGATTATCGATATTCGTCAATACAAATATCGATAGTCGTAAATACTGGGGAACGCCTGGGTGAAGCGCCGTGAAAGTCGCAGTCGGGGAATATCTAACCGCGGATTACGCGGATGGGCGCGGATGAAAGGCAAGAC
>JBAPMH010000659.1:0-1529 GCA_049278515.1 Chthoniobacterales bacterium | reverse complement strand
ACCAAAAACAACGGCGATTACAAATCGCCGCTCCTTGAAGCGCAATCTCACCGCGACGCCGATGGGCTGGGACTCGCGATCGGGAAGGCAAACGTCGAACTGGGCGATGCGCCCGGCGTCCCGGCCGGAGACGGCGACGGCGTGGGACTAGGAGTCGGAGTGGGAGTGGGCAGCGGCGGAATAATGTTTTCCCAGTGATGTAATGGCACGCCAGCGCCGCCGATTTCTTTCACGAGCGCATCGCTGCGCGTCAAAAGCTTCTCCAGGTCCGGAGGGCCGAACGGCGTCTCCGCGGTGCCGGGAAAAACCAGATACGTTACTTTCAGATCGCTCACCGGCCGATTGTAAGCGGTCGCGGCGGCGTTGATTTCCTTCGCGATTCGCAGCGACGCTTCGCCGGCTTTGTCCGATGGGCCGATGTCGCCCACGATCGCCGGAAAAATCCCGTCGCCGAAAATCACGAGCGCGTAGTCGCCGATCTTTCCGCCATCGGCTTTTCCCAGACCCCCCGGCAAGACGATGTAAGGATCGGTGGCTCCAATCAAAAAACTGTACTTCTTCAACGTTTCGATCTCATCGCGGACGGCGGCGATGCCGGCTTTGAGCTCCTTCTTTCGTTCCGGCGCTGTCGTTTTCACCGCCAGCTCGGTTTCGTAGCGCTTCAACCTCTCTTCCGCCGGGCCGATGTAGGGGTTGGGAATCTGACTCTTCTTCGGCCAGCGATAACTCGTGACCGGCTTGAAGTTCGCCGACGACCCGGAGCCGGCCGGAAGACGATCGGAGTCGGAGCCGTCGGCATCAACGTCCATGTCGGCCTGCAACAGGACCGCACGGCGCTTCGTCTCCGGATGGCGCAATTGCAACACCGTCTGGCAATCGTAAAAATTGTGGCGCGACAAGAGTTGGTCGAGCCGGACCAGGCTCTCTTTCAAATTCCGCAGTTTCGTGTCGTAAAGTTCCTTGAAGAAAGGCGAGACGGATTCCGGCGTGATCATGGTTGCGAGACCAGGGAGAAGACGCGGTAGCTCCGGATTGACCTTGGCGAGGTCTTCGATGGTGGCGTTCGCCGTCGGCACGCGCGTGTGCAGCTTCAATTCCAGGACGTAACTCTGCGGATCGGCCCGTTCGTCCGAGGCAGCGCCGCCGGGCGTTGGCTCGACGGCCGCGTGGACGGTGATGCCGCTAAACAACCTGGCCGTATCCAGCTTTCCGGTGATAACGGGTATCCTCGGCGACGGCGCCGGGGTCGGTGATTTCTCCGGGATCTCGATCTCGACCGGCGTTTCGGGCGAAAGCTGGGCGCGGTGCCATTGTTCGAGGGAGATCCAGCGCAGAACAATCGCGGTCAGGACTGCCGAGAGCAGAACCAACGCGAAAACACGCAGGGTTCTGAGACGAATTTTTCGCACGCCGGTTCGGTTACTTTTTTATCCAGGCAACGATCGCCATGATGACACCGATCGCGCTCAGGATGGCCATCAATCCAGCCGGCATGATCTTCCCGGTCTGCATAAAATTCGGGATGAACC
>JBAPMH010000658.1:0-4392 GCA_049278515.1 Chthoniobacterales bacterium | reverse complement strand
GGCTGGGTCTCACTCACGCTCGCCTGCAGCCCGCTGGACCCGACGCAGACCATCGGCTTCGAGGGGACGGGCAGCCCGAATGGGCGCATCAACCCGTTGCTCGCGAGCGCGCTGCTCGAAGGCCAGCTCTTTCTCGTCGTCAGCGACCCGACGAATCTTGGGCAGTTCAATAACAAGCTCTCGCTGGGCGGCTTCAATTTCACGCTCGACATTCCCGGCGATGAAGGAGGCTTGGGCACGGTCCTCATCTTCAAGTACAACACCTCCAAAACTCTCGAAGATCTCGCGCAGCGGACGGATCTCTGGTCCAACACAGCAAACTTCATCAACGATCTGACCGGGACGCAAAACATCCTCCTCAATGCGCTGGCCCAGGCCGGGATGCATTCACCGGCGGATAGTCCGCCCGATCCGACCAGCCCGTTCGCCTTTTTCCGGCAGATCGCGACCGACCCTTCCTGGACCGGCGTGCTGGCCCTCAATTGCGCGATCAACGGCAGCGGCATGCCGCTCGATCTGCAGATCCTCCTCGGCGGCATCAACGGGCAATTGCGCGCGCACCATCTCGGCATTCAATCGACTCCCGTCTCTGCGGCCTCGCCCGTGTCCTCGCCCGGTGCGAAGAGCAGTTCATTGTTCGGCGTCATCCATTACCCGAGCACCGCCGCGCAAGAGGCCCTGCCGCCCGCGGACGACGGGCTTTCCTACGAGATCGAGATTCTCAACGTGGTCTTCGCGAACTCGAAGATCACCCAGTTCCACGTCATTGCGGGGTTGACCGCGAATCAGCTCTTCGGCCGTAAAGTCGAGCTGATGGGCGAATCGCCCCTTTATTCGCCGGCCAATACGCTCAGCATTCCGGGCCAGTACCAAATGCAGGGCGCCGTGGGCGTGGTGACCTTCGCGGCCACGACGCCGTTCACTTACACGTTTCCGATTCCCGTGGGAGCGACGCGCGTTCTGCAGCAGATCGTGTTCGACAGCGCGTCGCTCGTGCCGGTGTCGTCGACGGCGGTGAGCGCCGGCACGGCGGTCGTCGCCCGCTTCCAGCTGAGCGGTGGATTGTTCTTCAACGCCGAGCCGTTCCCGAACACCGGCATCGATCTCTTCTCCTATGGCAATGACAAGAACGGGCTTCCGTTCGCGAACCTCACGGTCGAAGTGACGTTCACCCTGGATGTAAACGGCGTGGCCCAGGACAAGAAAGTTTCCTTCGATCCGTCGCTCATTACCGTCACGCCCTCGACTACTGCGATGCGCGAAGGCAGCCTGCTCTACAGTCTGCCCTTGCAGATCAGCAGCCTTGATTCCGGAACGTCGCTGCAAACCCTCACCAGCGGGTCGACGCCCTTGCACGTGCTCGAGCTCGAAGGCCACCCGGGCGAGTTGGTCACTCCAGTGACACCCACCGTCGCCTCGCCGGAAACAGCTCCCGGCTCGTGGCCGTACGTTACGAACGCGCCGGCTTACGCCCTGGAATTCGATCTGCCGCTGGGGTCGCTCGGCTCGTTGTCCGATGTGCATGCGGGGATCATGGCCCGCTTGCTCCTGGGCTGGGGACCGTCGCAGCTTGTGCCCGACGCGGACGCCGCGGCCATCGTCGTGCAATTGCCGCAGCTCTCGGCGGGCTATGGCGGCTTCAATCTGCAAGGCATTCTCAAAACCACCTTTGGCGATGCCAATCTTCTCAAGGTCGAGCTGCCAAACGGCCCGGTCTACGCCCTGATGTTCGGCAACATCAAGCTGAGCGTGCTCGGCTACACGTTCCCGCCGGGCTACACCATCAATTTCATTCTCTTCGCCGGCACGCCCGCGCAGGGCGGGGCGACCAATACCAGCAACGTGGCGTGGTTCGTCGCCGCGCAACCACCCCCATCATCCAGTCCGTCATGAGTTCACCCACGACGATCGTTAATGCCGTCATGCAGTGGCTCATTGGGCTCTTCAATGTCTGGCTGCCAACTCTGCCGCTCTCCGGCGTTTGGGCACCCTTCCAAGCCTTGTGGGAACTGCCGATTACCGGCACGCTTCCCGACCCAAGAACACCTCTGCCATGGAACATCGGGGTAACGCCCGACTGGACCATGCCGATCATCGGCGTGCGGCTGATCCCGGCCGAAATCTCGATCCTGGTCACAGAGACCGGCGGCTCTCCGGCCGTCGAGACGCTGGCCGCGCCTCCACCCCAAGCGAAGCTCGGAACCAACCCACCCGGGAAACGACCCGGCAAAAATTTGAGAAAGAGCAGCAAAACCAAATGACCAAACAAAGCAAAAACCAATGAAAAGCATAGTTCCAACCACGGCCATCGTCGGATCGTCGCCGGGATCACCCGGAGTAGAGGGCACCTCCATCTCAGTTGTCGCGACGTTCAGCTTCAACGGGCAGAACGTCGTCATCAACACGGGTGACATCGCGAAGGGGAATTTCATTTTCAGTCTTAACCAGCCGGTCGTGCTCGGCTCGTTTGACGACTTCATCGACTGGCTGAACAACGAGTTCGGCATTCCGCTTACCAGTGAGGACATCAACAATGCGATCAATTCGATCCCGCAATCACCCGACATCCTCAATAGCATTCGCAATGCGCTGATCGCGCTGGTCCATGGTGTCGTCACCATCACGGTGCTCAACGTCAATACCCAGGCGGGCACGTTCCAGTTCGGCATCACCTATGTCGTTCCCGACAGCCCGGCCATTACCTTCCTCGGCATCACTTTCAAACAGCTCGGCGTGATGGTGCAGAAGGTTGGCGCAACGGGCAGCCCCTCCAGTCCCTAAGCAGGCTCGCGGAGGAGCCGGCGCGCCAAAATGAAAACGAACGTCTTTATTGAGGTCGTGGGCTCGGTGTTCGACACGGACATCGAGCTTAGCGTCCAGGTCGCCGGCGCGCCGTTGTCGATCAGTCTCGCTCCCAAACAGCCGCTCAATTTCCTCGACGTTTGGAACAAGGTGTCCGAAGTGATGCAGGACAAGGAGGTCGCCGGTTTCGGTTTGCCCGATCTTTCGGGCGGACCATGGGGCAAGATGCTCGAGTCCAGTTTTCAGAGTGTGCAGCCGACACTCTGGATCAGCCCGAGCGGCGGGCAGGGCGGCGCGACCGCCTGCTACCTCGAACTCGCGTTCGGGAGTCCGATCAGCATCGGCGGCTCGTGGCCCATCGCCGGCGGTCTCACCGTCTGGCTCGCCCCGAACATCGACATCTACAGCATTTACATCGGCTACGACTCGACGGCGGGCTTCAGCTTGCGCGCGAAAATCCAAATCATCCCCGGACCCAATGATTCGCCTCCGACGCCCGCGGCGGCGAAGATCGTGACGTATCCCTTCCCGGTTCCCGCGCAGGATTCGGCCAGCACTTTCAAGGTCAACTACATCGGGCTTGGGCAGCGCGTCGGTCCCACCGTCGACGTCACCAGTGACGATCCGATGGCGGCGATCTTCGAACAGCTCGAGACCCAACTGATCGGCGAGGATCCGTACACGATCCTCACGAAGCTCGCCACGGACTTCTACCATCCCGACCGCAACTGGTTCATCGCCGCCGATCTCGAGATGCGCGGCTTCCGGATCCGCGTCCTCTTCAACGATCCGAGCATGTACGGCCTCGAGATCTCCGTAGCCCCCAGCCCGGTCACGCCCTTCGCGGGCCTCCTGTTCGAAATTCTTTATCAGAAGCTGACGCCGAACCTAGGCGTCTATTACGGCGCGCTCACGCTGCCTTACGCGTTGCGGCGAATCCCGCTCTCGGGCGTGATTCTCATCCTGCCGGGTTTCTCGATCTGGGTCTACACCAACGGCGATTTCCGCGTAAACATCGGCTGGCCGATGGGCAATGCGTCGATCGGTATTCAAGTGGCCGTCCTGGTCGGCACGGCGGGCCTCTATTTCGCGAAGCTGCGGAGCGGCGACAACCCTGGCGCCCCCACGACCGTCGATTACAACCCGATCCTGGAATTCGGCCTGGGTGTCTCGCTCTACGTCCACGAGAGCTTCAACGCCAGCATCTTTAGCGCGACTCTCGACGTGACGCTCGGGGGCACGTTCCAGGGTTTGCTGGCCTGGAAAGCAGACAACGACTCGAGCATGTCGGGTCCGCCCGATCACTACTGGTTTGCGGCGACGGTCAGTCTGTCGGTCTTGATCCAGGGCACTGTCGATTTTTCGATCATCAAGGCGTCGGTGCTCATCCAGTTCACCGCGAATGCCGGCGTCGCTTTCGAGACCGGCTGCCAGAGCCTCATTGTCGTTTCGGCCTCGGTGAGGGTCGAAGTTCGCGTGAAGATCATCTTCTTCACGATCGGCCTGTCGTTTCACACCTCCATCAGCAAGACCTGGCAAATCGGGAGCGGCTCGCAAGTGGCTTCGTTGAACGGCCCCGTGGCCATGACC
>JBAPMH010000657.1:0-4614 GCA_049278515.1 Chthoniobacterales bacterium | reverse complement strand
CGCTGGTAGCAACCACCCTCGCTTATTCCCAATTCGAAGGGGGCCGGCAGGGGTTCGAAATGGTGACCTCGTTTCCAATCAGCGCCGATTGGAAGATCAACTTCACGCTCGGGGTCGACGGCCTGAGCCTGATGATGCTGCTCCTCACCGCTCTGGTGACCCTGGCCGCCGTCTGGTTTACTGGGGAGATCGCGCAGCACGAGAATGCCTTTTATGCCTGCCTCCTTTTCATCGCCGCGGGAGCGCTGGGAGCGTTCGCTTCGCTCGATCTGTTTTTCTTTTACGCCTTTCATGAGCTCGCCCTGGTCCCCACTTTTCTTCTAATCGGAATCTGGGGCACGGGAAATCGGCAGGTCGCGGCGTGGAAAATCACGATCTACCTGGCCACCGGAAGTTTCATTCTGCTGCTCGGCTTAATCATGCTTTATCGCGCCATCCCGGAAGCGGCGCGCAGCTTTGATATTCGAGCGCTCCAAAAGGCGGCGCCGGCAATTCCGGCGGAAGCGCAAGGGCCCATCTTCCTCATCCTCCTGGTCGGTTTCGGAATTCTGGTTTCGCTCTTTCCGTTTCACACCTGGGCGCCCGAGGCTTATGCCTCCGCGCCGGCGCCGGCCGCGATGTTGCACGCCGGCGTCCTGAAGAAATTCGGATTATACGGACTGTTGCGGCTGGCGTTGCCGCTTCTGCCCGACGGCGCCCAGCAATACAGCACGCTCCTGATCGTGTTGCTCCTCGGCAACATCATCTACGTCGGGTTGGTCACCATCGCGCAAAAGCGCCTCGATTGGATGCTGGGTTACTCGAGCGTGATGCACATGGGTTACATTTTTTTGGGGATCGCCAGCGGCACCCTCCTCGGGACAAGCGGAGCCGCGATTCTTATTTTCGCCCACGGAATTTCCATCGCGCTCCTGTTCGCGATTGCCGGAGAAATCCGCCAGCGCACCGGGACCCTCACGCTCGATCAACTCGGCGGGCTTGGAAAACTCATGCCCCTGGCGGGTTTTGCGTTTGGCCTCGCCGCGTTCGCTTCGATCGGGCTGCCCGGGTTCGCCAATTTCGCCGGCGAAGTGATGGTGCTGTTCGGAGCTTTCCGGAACGGGGCGAATCCGGAGCGCTTTGGGATTTATCAAATCGCCACCGTTCTCGGTCTCTGGGGGGTCGTGATCTCGGCTGTCTATATGTTGCGCGCCTTTCGCCGGGTTTTCATGGGCGCACCGGGTGAATCGCTCGGGAGCGTGACCGATCTGCGCGGAAGCCTGCGCGTCCCGATTGTTCTCCTCGTCGCCGTGACAATCTGGTTCGGCGTCTTTCCGCAATCGTTCGTCAAGCTGGTCACGCCAACTTTCAAAAGTTATTTCAGCGCCAAACAATGACGATTGCTCCTGCCAGCCTCGAAATCGCGGTCCTCGTCCTGGGCTTGCTCGTGCTCCTTTTCGAAGCGTTCGCGGAGGGAATCGACAAGCGCACCTTTGCTGTCACCGCCATCGCCGGCCTCAGCACAGTCCTCGTCGCCAGTTTCTTTCTTGCTCCTTCGCCGCTTGACGTCCCCTCCTCCGGTTTTTGGAGTTTTTACACAGCCGATCCTCTCGCGGTTTTTTTTAAACGTTTCGCGCTCGTCACCACGATCATCGTTCTCGTGATGATGATCGATTACGCGCCCATCGTGCGGGAATCGATTCACGGCACCACGCACCAGTCAGGCCTGGGCGAATTTTTCGCGATCCCGATTTTCACCTGCGCCGGCCTGATGTGGATGGCATCCGCGATCGACTTCGTGATGATTTTCGTCTCGCTCGAGCTCGTGACGATTTCCTTTTATGTGCTGGTCAGTTTCACTCGACGCAATCCCGCCACCCTCGAAGCCGGCGTGAAATACCTGATCCTGAGCGCGCTCTCGACGGGATTTTTGGTTTATGGGATCACCTGGGTCTTTGGCGTAACGGGCGAAACGAATCTGGCGCGGGTCGCGACCGCACTCGCTCAACCGGGGGTCGAAGAGGGACCGGCTCTTTTCGGAATGGTGCTTATTCTCGTGGCCCTGGGATTCAAAATCGCGGCCGTGCCCTTTCAAATCTGGGTCCCGGATGTTTATCAGGGCGCCCCCACTCCGGTGACGGCTTATCTTTCCGTTGGATCGAAAGCGGCGGGGTTCGTCGTTCTCTTGCGCGTGCTTCAACCGTTCCTGATGCTGCCCCGGATCGAGCGCCTGCTTACGGTGCTGGCGCTGCTTACTCTCATCTACGGAAATCTGGCCGCGCTTCCGCAAAGTAACCTCAAACGGCTCCTCGCCTACTCGAGTATTGCGCACGCGGGCTATCTTCTCGTCGGCGTGGTCTGCCTCGATGGCCCGGCGGTCGCCTACTATCTGGTCGCGTATCTGCTCATGACGCTCCTGAGCTTCGCGGTTCTGGTTGTGGTGGCGAAACAAACCGGCGACAACATCGAAGACTTCAACGGTCTGGCCCGGCGCTCGCCCTTCCTGGCTTTCGCCATGTTGATCGCGATGGCATCGCTTGCCGGCATTCCTTTTACCGCCGGTTTTCTGGGCAAATTCTATGTCTTCAATGCCGCAGTCGCGCATCAACAGACGGCCCTGATCGTCATCGGTGTGATCACGGTGGCCTGCGGTTTCTATTATTATTTCAAAGTCGTGCGAGCGATGTACTGGGAAGCTCCGCTGGGCGACGTGGCGGTGCCGCTGAGCCGACTGTCGCGGGCGACGATGGCGCTGCTCATCGCCGGGATCATTTTTCTCGGCGTTTATCCGCAACCGATCTTGGACGCGCTGAAATCGGCGCGCGTGATCGTGACCAAGACGGCGATTGGCCTCAGAATAAACCGCGGATGACGCGGATTTGAAAGCCTGGCCGTCGCTTCGCGTCCGTTGCAGCACGGATGGGGAAAACACCCTCGTCCGATAATAGCCCAGCGCTTTAGCGCTGGGTTACCGATTCCGTTTCGGTGAAGTCCCGCCAGGGACGAAAGACGGGCTCAATATCAGCGCCCGCTCCTTCCGTCCCTGACGGGACTTTGCGCTTGGGATCAACAAATCCCAGCGCTAAAGCGCTGGGCTATTTTCAGGAGAGCGACCCGGCATCCGAGTCATCCGCGCAATCCGCGGTTCTCTTTTTCTAATCGCTTAGCTCGACGTTCCAGTAAGCGAGATCGACAAAGTGCCGCCAGCTTTCGTGGTGTTGCGACGTGAAGGTCACGTGCACGAAGGGTCGCCACTTCGGCCGCTTCGGTTTCCGGATTAGGGCCATGTGCGCTTCATGCGGGAGCCGATTGCCTTTGCGCGTGTTGCAGGAAATGCATGAGCAAACCACATTCTCCCAGGTCGTCAGTCCGCCTTTGTCGCGCGGCAGGACGTGGTCGAGATTCAATTCGGTCCGCTCAAAAGTTCCGCCGCAATACTGGCACATGTTTTTGTCGCGCTCGAAAACATTGTGCCGGGTGAATTTCACTTCCTTCTTCGGCAGCCGATCGAAGAGAAGCAGGACGATCACCCTCGGCACCCGGATTTTCCATGAAATGGTGGTGACCACCTCGTGCTCAGGCGCGGTGACCGAGAAATCCCGCCAGCTCGCAAAATCGTGAGTCAGGAAGTTATTGGCCGGATCGGAGGAAACCACCTGAGCGTGGCCCTGATAAAGCAGCGTGAAAGCACGCCGGGCGGAACAGATGTTGACGGCCTGCCAAAGGCGATTCAGGACCAGGACCTGAGTGTTAAGCAGGGTATGCACGGTAGGCGTAAATTGCGGCGACGGTATCACCCTCGATTTTTCCTGTCAACGAGGGTTAAGGCCCCGCAGGGTTTAGCGAGTTAGTGATTAGATGACCCTTCAATGCCCGGTGAGGCCGTGCCCCTCGGGGATTCTCATCATGGTTGAGGCGCTACCCTCGCCAGAGCGATCCTGCAAACTGCGAACGGCGCCGGAGTCCATTCCGACAACATTTTGGGGATTCGTCGAACCCGCTTCAACCCAACGGCCGAGATTACTTCCCATGGAATTTTTCACCCAAACATAGCGAACGCCCTGAATGATCCTGACGTTTCCGTTGGATGCGATGGGCTGCTCACTGACAATCTGGCCGGTGATCTTCAAAGGGGAGCCGACGGCGACTTTCATCGCCACGCCCCCGGCGCTGAACTTCCCGCCCGGGACGGCGTCGGCGGTGAACTTTTTGATGCCGGCGGCAACGACGATCAGATATTGATTGCCCTTCAGCGCTCCGCTGGGTGAATCGAACTGCACGACGTACTTTCCCGGGACAAGTTTTCCGGTAGCGAAGAGACCTTCGCTATTGGTCGTGCCGTGAAACGCGATCTGTCCCCTGGTATCCAGGATGGCCACGTTGATTGCTGGAAGGCCGGCCAGGGCCGACGAAGCAAAGAGCAAAGAAACAAGAACGTTCCTGACCGAGCTCAGCACGAGCCGATCGTATCTCGGAGCGAGCGGCGTCGACAAGCTCAGTTTTAGGTCGTTTGGCGCGCCTCTTCAGGCGCCAACCTTACAGCCCGGTAATATTACTGATGTCATTTCTGCAGCCGCTGCAGAGCCTCAATCATCTCAGGACTCCGCACTCGCAATTCTTCGCGATGAATTGCGG
>JBAPMH010000656.1:0-5937 GCA_049278515.1 Chthoniobacterales bacterium | reverse complement strand
TAGTCGAGGGACCCCGGTGAACGTCGGACGACCCGGCTGAAAGGCCAGCGCTGCGTGAAAACGGAAATCTCCATTGAACCTCGAGCGAGGCTCCGCGGGGTTCCTCGACTCCGCTGCGCTCCGCTCGGAATGACCTGGCCTTTACTCTTCCGCACTCTACTTGGAGGCGAGCACCGGAATCGCGAACGTCTCGATCCGCTCTTTCACTTCGTGGACGAAATTCGCGGCGCCGGCGCCATTCACGACGCGGTGATCGAACGTCAACGAAAGCGTGATAACCTCGGCCGGCTCGGTTTTCTTTCCGTCGCCGATCGCTTCGTAATGCGCGGAACCAACGAATAGGGTGCCCACTGATGGCGGCACGACGATCGGCGCCGCGGCCCGGACACCGAACGCGCCCAGGCTGCTGATGACGAGCGGCGCGTTCATCGCATCGACCCGGCCCTCCCGGGTTTCCGCGACGGTTTCATTGTAGCGCTTCACAAAATCCGGCCAATCGCGGGTGTTCGCCTTCGTCACTACGGCGGTCGCCAGACGATCGCCCTCGATGGCCACGGCGATGCCGAGATCGAACTCGTCGTTCTCGATGATGCGATCGTCGTCCAAAATGATGCGGCGAAACGGGGCGTGTTTTTCCATCGCCTTCACGACCGACCACGCCACCATCACCGACGGCGACGCGGCATTCTTGCCGTCCTTCGTCTTCGCATCCTGGCGCGCAGCCCGAATAGCGTCCCAGCGAGCGTCGATTTGCAGGTTTGCCGGAACCACCCGCGCAAGCCGCCGGACAATGGTCGGCGAAAGTGCGGGCTCGATCCCGGCGCTCTTCTGTAGGGGCGGCCGTGTCGGCCGCTCGGCAGGGGTTGCGGGCGACACGCCCGCCGCTACAGGAGCCCCGTCACCATTTCGATCCGGCGATGCTTCAGCCGCGGTTTCGAATTGCTCCGCGAACGAATCGCCGCCTTCCGCGAGGATCTCGCCAATCTCCTGCCCAATCTCGACCGTGTCGCCGATCTTCGTTTTCCATTCGCCCATCGTGCCGGCAAACGAGGATTCGATCGGGTAAACCGCCTTGTCGGTCTCCACTTCGCAAAGCGGATCGTCGAGCTCGATCTTGTCGCCTGGATTTTTCAGGAGCGCGACGACTTTGGCGTTGCGAATGCCTTCGCCCATGATCGGGATCGTGATCTTTTGCGCCCGCATCCTCTTGTTGTAGCCGGGATCGGCGGTCCCGGCAGTCTTTTTGTAGCCGGGATCGGTGATCCCGGCATGCCTTTCCCCGGACGAAGCCGAAGCTCGGCCGGGATCACCAATCCCGGCTCCAATCCGACCACGTTCGCCTTCGATGGAGATCGATCGCCGCAATGCGGCGACGATCCGTTTCACATCGGGCAGCGCGGCATATTCATAGATCGGGTTGTATCCGATCATGACGTTCGTTTTGCTCACGAGGACTGGCGGCGCGATCAGGTCATCCCAAATCTCAGGCAAACTGGCGAGATGCGAGACAATCATCTGGCCGACGCTGCAATTCTCGCTGTCCTCCTGCACCACGACGATGCGCCCGGTGCGGCGGACTGATTCCTCAATCGCGGCGCGATCCCAGGGAACGATGGAGCGCAGGTCGAGCAGATCGACACTGATTTCGTCGCCGATTTCCTGGAGCGCTTCGAGCGATTTCTCGACGGTGTTGCCCCAGGCCACGAGCGTGACTTCGGAGCCGCTCGCGCGTTTCCGCGCCACGCCCAATGGAACCGCGCGGACCGGCTCGGCGGATTCGTGTTCGGCCCAGAGAAGATGCTTCGGAATGAGGACGAAGGTTGGATCTTCGCAATGCATCGCCGTCCACAAAAGACCAGCCGCGTCCTCGGGCGTGCTCGGAATGGCGACATTGATCCCCGGATAATGAGCGAGGGCCGCTTCATTCGCCTGGCTGTGCCACAGGCTGCCGCCCGGCAAATAGGCGCCATAAGGCGCATAGATCACGACTGGACAGGTCCAGGAGCCGAACGAGCGCCAGCGCAGGGTGGAAAGGTTCGTCACGAGCTGGTTCCAACCCGGCCCGATGAAATCGATGAACTGCAGCTCGAAGACCGGCCGCTTGCCGTACGAAGCCAGGCCGCAGGCCACGCCCATAATCGTCGATTCGGCCAGAGGCGAGTTGTAAACCTGTTTCGGAAATTCGGTCGAAAGCTTTTGGGTGAGACGGAAAACGCCCCCCTTCGGATCTTCGACATCTTCGCCGAAGATGATGCGATCGGCATTCTTCTCCAGCCCGAGCCGGAGCGTCTTGTTAACCGTGTCGCCGATCCGGTATTTGCCGGCGGGCAACACTTCATCGTCGAGCTGCGGGAGTTCCGCCGTGATCTGCAGGCTGAGTTCATCAGCGGATGGATCTTCGGCGCGCTCGGCTTCGGCGAATTCGTTCCGGATGCGTTCCTTGATCTCCTTGTCGAGACTCGTGTATTCGTCCGCCGTCATCACGCCGTCGGCGATCAGGCGCTCGCTCCAGACGCGCAACGGGTCGCATCTCTCGCACTCAGCCAGTTCCTCCGCCGTCCGGTAAAGCTTCTGGTCGTCCGAGCTCGTGTGGCTGGAGAGTCGCTCCATGTTGACCCAGAAAAAGGCGGGGCCTTTGCCGGCGCGCATCTCCTCGAAAGCGGTCGCGCCGGCATCGTAGATTTGCTGGACGTCGCTGCCATCGATTTCCTGCCAGTCGTTAGGCTGAAGGACGTCGAGGGCGCGCGGATTGATCTTCCGCGTCGGACTGCTGATGCCGTATTTGTTGTCTTCGACGACGAACAGAACCGGGAGCTTGCGCTCCTTGGCGAAACAAACGGCTTCGAAAAAATCGCCCTGCCGCGTGGCAGCGTCACCGACCGTGGTGACCACCACATTTTGTTTGTTATCCAGCTGGATTCCCCAGGCGATTCCGCAGGCCGGCAGAAGCTGGGAACCGGTCGGCGTCGGCACGCTCCAGATCCCGCGCGACGCATAACTGTAATGCGACGGCATTTGCCGGCCGTGACTCTGGCCTTTGCGTTTCGCGAAATAATCGAGGGCCAGCTCCCGGGACGCCACACCGCGGCCGAGGACGAGTCCGCGGTCGCGATAGTAGGGGACGACGTAATCACCCTGCACCATCGCGATTCCGAGCGCGGCAAGCCCTTCGTGGCCCATGCCGGAGACATGGAAATGGCCTTTGCCCTGGCGATTTAGATTTTGCTCGCGCAAATCGCCGTGCCGGCTCTCGAGCAGGATCGTGAGCAGACGCAGCTTATCTTTTTTGGTCAACGCGGGCATTTGGGACGGAGAAAGTTGAGAGTTAAATAGATGAGGGTTGAGAGATGGAAAGCCGATTTTTCTCGTGAACTCTCAACTCTCAAGCTTCGCGCATCAACTCACCTTTCGAATCCACGCGCCGTCATCAAGCAGTCATCCCGAGCGCAGTCGAGGGATCCCGCCGAACTCTGATCGACATCGCAATCCAAGGAGCGGCGGTTTACAAACCGCCGTCTTTGCTTTGTTGTAGTGACGGCACTCTGTTGCCGTAGACAACCACCGCGTAAGCAGTCATCCCGAGCGCAGTCGAGGGATCCCGCCGAACTGTGATCGACATCGCTCTTACCACGACGGGGTCCTTCGACTCCGGCCGCAGCAGCGGCCTCCGCTCAGGATGACGGGCGCCGTCCTTGTAAAAGCGGTCTGTTTGCGACACTTGTTTCTTCGAATGAATCCAGCGCCGGAAATTCCACCACCGCGGGGCAGGGGAGTGATCGCGCGCTACCGGAGCTTTCTTCCGGTCACCGGCTCGACGCCGATCGTCTCGTTAGGCGAAGGCGGGACCCCGTTGATTTTTTCGCCCCGGCTCAGCGCCATCGCCGGCCGCGGCTGCGAGGTCCATTTGAAATACGAAGGCCTCAATCCGACCTGTTCCTTCAAGGACCGCGGAATGACGGTGGCCGTTTCCAAAGCGGCGGAGGGCAAGGTTTCCGCATTGATCTGCGCGTCCACCGGCAACACTTCCGCGTCGGCCGCGGCCTATGCCGCCCGCGCCGGCCTCCGCTGCGTCGTCGTTCTGCCGGCGGGAAAAATCGCCAGCGGCAAATTGCTCCAGGCGTTCGCCTACGGCGCCAAAGTAATCGCGATCGACGGCAACTTCGACGATGCGCTCCTGATCGTCCGGAAGCTGGGCGAGCGGAAGGATTTCGCCATCGTGAACTCGATCAATCCCGACCGCATCGCCGGTCAAAAAACCGCCGCCTTCGAAATCGTGGATGAACTCGGCCGTGCGCCTGATTTTCATCTGCTTCCGCTGGGCAACGCCGGTAACGTCACGGCGTATTGGGCCGGTTACCGGGAATATCAAGACGCCGGGAGATCAAGTATTCTGCCTGCCATGATCGGTTTCCAGGCCGCCGGCGCGGCGCCGATCTTCCATGGGCGCGTCGTCGAGAAATCGGAGACGATCGCGTCGGCGATTCGAATCGGAAATCCGGCCAGCTGGAAGGCGGCCTCGCAGGCCGTCGCGGATTCGAGGGGCGCGGTCGATATCGTCACCGACGAAGAGATTCTCGCCGCCCAACAATGGCTCGCGACGAACGAGGGAATTTTTGTCGAGCCCGCCAGCGCGGCGCCCATCGCGGGATTGTTCAAGTGTTGCGAGCAGAAACGGAATCCCGCGTATTCATTCGCGCAAATCCCGGAAGGAAGCCGGATCGTTTGCACCGTGACCGGCCACGGCTTGAAAGATCCGGAAGCGATGTCCGGCAGCACGAGCGTCCTAACGACAGTCGCCGCGAACGAGCGCGCTGTTCTCGATGCGATCGGGTTTTAGGAACGCTTTCAAGCTGCTTGTCATCCCGAGCCGCGGAGACGGCGATGGACCTCCCAGTCGTATGGGAACGCACGCAAGTTAAGAAAAGAGTTTGTTCGGAGACGTCACTGCGAACCTCGCGAAAGCGCCCCCAGGGTGACCGCTTCCACGACTGGGAGGTCCCTCGGCGCGATACGCCAGCCTCGGGATGACAACGCTTCAAGGACGCTCGTTGATCAAACCGACGCATGGCTTTTGACCACCGAAGCCGTGAAACGGCTGGCTCGAAGCTGCCGACGCAGTTGATGGGGAATGTTGACGAACTAGAGAACGTTTCCCAAGCTGCGTGTCATCCCGAGGCTGGCGCAGCGCGCCGAGGGACCTCCCAGTCGAAGTGAAAACCTTCTATGTATATATGCTGTCCAATCGCAGTCGGACCGTATTGTACACCGGAGTTACGAACAGTCTGGAGCGACGCATCTGGTTTCACCGGAACAGTGCCGCGCAAAGTTTCACGAAGAAGTATAGGGTGGATCGGATCGTCTACTACGAAGCTTTCAATGAAGCGCGTTCCGCAATCTCGAGGGAAAAAGAGATCAAGGGATGGCGGCGGGAAAAGAAGAACGATCTGGTTGGCACGCTGAATCCCACCTGGAAGGATTTAGTTCGGAACTATTCGAGCCGGGGGCGGGAGAAGTAACGCGACCTCAATAGCGCGATTGAAGCGGTGGATAGCTTGCGTGATCGATCTGCGACTGGGAGGTCCCTCGGCGCGCTTCGCCAGCCTCGGGATGACATGCGACATCGCTCTTACCACGACGGGGTCCTTCGACTCCGGCCGCAGCGGCGGCCTCCGCTCAGGATGACGAGGTTCGGCGAGCTCGGGCCACTCCGAAAGCCTTCGCGAGTTGACAGCCAGGTATCATAAGCGAAAACCATCCCGTCCGTGACTTCTCGCCTTCATCCTGGCCCGGCCTCGCCATGCGCCTGATTGTCCAAAAATATGGCGGCACTTCGGTCGGTTCCCCGGAGCGGATCCGAAACGTCGCGCGCCGTTTGCTCGAGACCCAGCGGGAAGGTTGCCGGGTCGTCGCGGTGATTTCCGCGATGGGGGGCGTGAC
>JBAPMH010000655.1:0-4510 GCA_049278515.1 Chthoniobacterales bacterium | reverse complement strand
CGCCGCCGGTGTGGGTGCTTGGCGCGTTCACATAAAGATCTGGCGGAATTTTTGCCAAGGCATAGACGTTGTGCAGCTCGTCCCAACAACCTTTGTCCGCGTGTCCGCAGTCGGTCACGTGGCGGCCGAGGATCGCGACAAAGTCTTCGTTGCTGAGATGGTTCCCGCCGGAATCGGTAATGATAGGACCGCCCGGCAAAGGCGTGGTGTCGCCGATCGGAGTCCCGCTAGTGCCTGAAACGTCGTCGTCTCCGGCCATATGAAGTCCAAAGAGCGAGAGTAATAACAGAAGCAACGCGACGGCAATCCAGACCGCCCAGGCGATCGGCCCTAGCGCCGTTGCGGCTGCGGCAAGGGCAAATGCCGCAACCGCTAGCAACATTAGTCCAACCATCCAGGCAATAAGAGCCGACGTCCAGTCGTCGAAATAGGTCCCTTCGATCTCGCAATGAAAGAACGGAATGCCGGCGCCGAACTTCTCACCGTCGCGAACCTCGAACGGACCCAAGTGCCAGCCGCGGCCAGCCAGACCAGGATCGACATAAACCAGCAATTTTGCCTGAAATTGAGTCTGGTAGGTCGGCTCGTCGGTTTTCTCATCGGCGGGCGCGAGAATGACATTCAACGCTGTATCGCCGTCGCCATCGGCTTCCATTCGCTCGATACGGGCGATCGCGCAGCGGTCCCCGTCCAGACATGCAAGTCGATGATTGAAGAAATAGTCACGGATCCTGCCAAGCGCGATAACCCCGGCGAGCGCGGCGGCAAATAGGATGCCCGCGACCACCATCATGGACATCGGTGAAATCGTGCCTGAGCCAAACGCCAGCAGGGCGGCCCAAACTCCGGCCACGACGAGCGCGATCGTCGCGAAAATAGCGCTACCCCAGAACACGCCTCCGTAGCCATCCCAGACATCGTTGAGCGCTGTGCAGTTCGTGTGCGTCGCCATGATTATGGTCCTTTCCCCACGTAGGCGGTGATCCCGCCGATGAGCTCGTCCCCCGCCACGGCGTGCACGTTCACGCCGATCTCGCCACTCCCGGGCGGCGGTTCGGTAAGCTCCAGGGCGATCTCGCGTGTTCTCTCAGGCCCTAACTCAAAGGTAGTCTCCGAAAGGTTGAGCTGCAGAAACTCCGGCACTGGAAACTTCCGAGCGTTGTTTGCGGCCTGGAGCCGACGGAGATGTTCCAGGCTGGTTCGTTCTTTCTCGTCGCGCGCCCGGAGCGGTTCGGCCGGCAGCTTGTAGGCGTCGGCTCGCAACTGAACGGTCTTAACGCCCTTACTCACATTGTGAACAATGAACTTAAGCGACTTCTTCGCGCCGGTGCCTTCGACAATGTCGGTGTTGTGCTGTCCGAGGTTGTTCAGCGGATTGGCGTCATCGATGTGGAAAATAATTGCTTGCAAGCAGGCGTGTCCGCCCGGCGGAGTGTGCCACGGGAGCTCGGCCACGGCGGTTCCTGCGCCCGGCACATCGAGAGTAACGGTTCCGAGCGTGCTGACGACAAGGCCGCCGGCGCCGAACTCGAGCACCCGCAGCGTGACCTTCGTCCCGAACGCTGTCATCAGGCTGCCGTTGTGGATCAAGGCGCGGACGAGATAGTCGTGGCTGCCGATGACGTGGTGATTATTGACCGGATTGGTGGTCGCCGCATCGATGATGGTGAAGTCCGGGTTGTCCCAGACGAAGGCGATGCCCCGAAGCCAGAGCCAGAATTGCGAGTAAATGTAAGGATCGGTGCGGGCCCGGATCTCGGGCGGCGGGTCTAGGCAGCAAACATCTTTCTCCCCGCGATCACGCTTGCGGCAGAGGACCTCAATCCAAAACTCAATGATGCGTCGGAGCAATCGCAGGATTAACGCAATCAAAACGCGAAGCCCTTTGAGTATTGTATTGATAAAGATTTTGTCGGTTAACCCTCCGCAGAGAAGGAGAAGCGCTTGTCGGAAGGTTTCACTTCAGAGGGCGGGGTTGTTGGGGTAAGGGGGGCACTCTTTTCAATCTTTTTCCCTTAAGAGTGTCAAGCTTGTATTTCCTCGCGCATCCGGGAAAAGATCGTGTCATCGCGGGCGAGGTGGGACCCTTTGCGATGCAGGCGAGTTTGCGGCCGAAACGACGAGGTGTTGACAGGCAACATATGCGCTCTGGTTAGAACAAATCCGTTTTCATCCGTCCGATCCGCGGTTACAGATTTCGTTGAATTCGATCACGAGCACCCGCCTTCGCTGCGCTACGGCGCGGCGGGCGATTAGGGAACGGAGGACTAAGTTATGAGCGGAGTAAGAGTCTTGGTTGGGACCCGGAAGGGCGCGTTTGTTCTGACGGCGGATGGAAAGCGGGAGAAATGGGAGGTGAGCGGGCCATTTTTTGCCGGATGGGAGATGTATCACCTCAAAGGATCGCCGGTCGATCCGAACCGGATCTATGCGTCGCAAACGAGCGGATGGTTCGGGCAGATTATTCAGCGGTCGGATGACGGCGGGAAAACCTGGTTCCAGCCGGGGCTGGCGCCGGGGGAGCCGACGACCACACCCGACGGGATGCCGAAAGGAGAGAGTAACAAGTTTGCTTACGACGTTTCGCCGGAAACGGGCAATCCGCTCACGACCCACATGTGGTACGACGGCACCCAGCATCCCTGGGAATTCAAGCGGGTCTGGCACCTGGAACCGTCGCTCACCGATCCGAATCACGTGTACGCGGGCGTCGAGGATGCCGCGCTTTTCGAATCCAGGGACGGCGGCCAGAATTGGAAGGAGCTTTCCGGATTGCGCGGCCATGGGACCGGGCCGAAGTGGCAGCCCGGTGCGGGCGGAATGTGTTTGCACTCGATTCTGCTCGACCCGAAAAATCCGGAGCGAATTTACATCGCGATCTCCGCGGCGGGCGCGTTTCGGACTGACGATGGGGGCAAGACCTGGAAGCCGATCAACCAGGGATTACGTTCCCAATACATTCCCGACCCGAAAGCGGAGGTGGGCCACTGCGTTCACCACATCGCGATGCATCCGTCGCGGCCCGGCACGCTTTTCATGCAGAAGCATTGGGACATCATGCGGAGCGACGATGCCGGCGATTCCTGGCACGAGGTAAGTGGAAATCTGCCGACTGATTTCGGGTTCCCGATCGACATTCACGCGCACGAGCCGGAGACCATTTATGTCGTGCCGATCAAGAGCGATTCGGAGCACTTCCCGCTCGATGGCAAACTGCGCGTTTACCGGAGCCGAAGCGGAGGCAACGAATGGGAGGAACTTACGAACGGCCTGCCCCAGAAGGATTGCTACGTGAATGTGCTCCGCGATGCCATGGCCGTGGATTCACTGGATTCTTGCGGGATTTATTTCGGGACAACGGGAGGACAAGTCTATGCCTCACGCGATTCTGGAGACAGTTGGCAAGCGATTGTCAGAGATTTGCCGGCTGTCCTCTCCGTTGAAGTACAAACCTTGCGCTAGCGCGCTGCGGTAAATCCCAAATCCCAAGCACCAAATCCCAAACAACTTCCAATGACCAAGCTCCAAAATCGTGCGGCCCGGTGGAAATGGATTTGGGATTTGAGGTTTGAAATTTCCTCGGGATTTGGTTTTTGGGATTTGGGAGTTTGAACTCATGATTCGCGTCTCGCTTCCTCATCACCTCCGCACCCTGGCGCGCGTTAAGGACGAAGTGCAACTCGAGCTCAGCGGCTCGGCAACTATCCATTCTGTGCTCGACGCCCTGGAGCAGAAATATCCGATGCTCCAAGGCACGATTCGCGATCACGGGACGTTAAAGCGCCGGCCCATGGTGCGTTTTTTTGTCTGCGGCGAAGATGCGTCGCACGAACCGGCCGAGACAGTTTTGCCGGAAGCGATTGCCAATGGCACCGAGCCCTTCATTATCATGGGCGCGATTGCCGGTGGTTAAGGGCAGGGAAGCAGGAACCGGTCGATCCTTTGCATAGACGTTAAAATTATGAATTACCGATATCTGATCTGGCTTCTTGTCCTGGCTACGGCCGCGCCGGTGTTCGCCGACACCAAAATCATGCTGCCCGACTTCAAGCGATTCGCCGACGGAGAGAAAAAGTTCATCGTCGAAACAACGATGCCGGGCGATTTCAAATCGCTTGACGCCATTGTCTTCGCGCTCCTGACGCTTTCACCGCAGGCCGCGAACAAGAGCGTGACGGCGCCGTTCTTCGATAAGAAGGAGCCGCTCTACCAATCTTTCCGAGGTCTGCGCAAGAAGGGAAAGACCGTGACCCTTCGTTTCACGGGTGACTCGATGGAGTATCTCAACAGCGCCATCTCGCTTCAGGATGCGATTAAGGGCGCCCTGGAAGAGACGATCAAATTGCACGCGCCGGATTGCAAGACAGTGGAATACGAAGTTGATGGTCAGGTGGTCGACGAGTGGGACGCCTGAGATCAGAATTTTCATTATGTGCCGAAACATCAAAACCCTGCATAACTTCATGCCGCCGGCGTCGATGGACGAGATCCGGGCCTCATCGCTCCAATT
>JBAPMH010000654.1:0-3595 GCA_049278515.1 Chthoniobacterales bacterium | reverse complement strand
GAGACGGCCCACAGGGCCGTGGCTACAGAGACGGTCCTCACGGCAAAGCCTCAACTTCCCTGATTTGCGCCGGCCGCTTTTGGGCACGCTTTTTCCGGCTGGCCAGATAGGTCCGACGGGCATCACGCAAGGTTATGCCCTCCAGGAAATAGCCGATGCTGGCCCGGCCGATGGCGTAGGTGCCGGCCCCGGCAACGGCGCCGCAGACCACATTACCCCAACCCGGGAAAAACTTGAGCAGCGCCCGGGTTCCTTCGCGCAGAATCATCCCCGCGCCCACATTCACGCCCAGGGCTCCGACAAATTCCGTCGCCGCGCGGAGGCTGCGCTCCCGGCCGCTGATGTACATGATGCCCGAGACCATGACGAGCTGCAGGGCCGTCAGGATGGGGAGATCGGCCAGCGGAATCGGCTGGGCTCCAATTGCCGCGCAGATCGCAGTGGTGGATTTCACCAGGCTTTGGGCAATCTCACCCTGAACGGCCCGATCGCCGGCAAGGCGCGCCATTTCCACCCGTGCCTGGTTAGGCATCCCCCGGGCGAGCAAGGCCAGGAACGATTGAGTGTCATTTGTCGCCGGGGCTCCCGATTCACCCGGTGCGATCTCCACAACTTGAAGAAGATGCTCGGCAATTCCCGGCTGCTCCTGAAGCGCGCTTTGGAGCTGCGCTTTGGTTTTGGAGCTTGCCGACAGAAGGTTCTCGCCCTGGCGAAAATCGCGGCGAGCAGGGTTCCCGTCATGCAAAACAACGCCGATGACCTTTGGCTTGGCGGTCGCGGCCGGAGCAGTCCGGATGAAAGTCGCGAGATTTTCGAGCTCGCGGTGTGTCTCCCGGCTGCTCTCGCCATCATTCGCGAGATGAAGCAATATATCCGCTGGCTGTTCTCCCAATTCTTCCCGAATTTTTGAAATCGTCCTCTCCTCGGCGCCTCTGGCATCGAGAAACAAAACCGCGCCCCGGCCGCCCGGTTCCATCGCGTGCCAGCGAAACAATTCCATCAGGATCTCGCGCGATTCCCCCGGCGGCTGGCCGCTGCCGAAAAGCGTCGCGACAACATCCTGGAGAGGCTGGCGATTCGAGCCGGTGATCACGAAACGGGGCGGGCGTTGTTGGAGGAACAATTCCTTCAACGGAGTCAGCTCGTGGAGGACAGGTCGCTGGATGGACTCGGGCAATTTGGTCAGAAAACCTTCCAGCCGCTCAATGATGTGAAGCAGAGAAGGGCGGTTCATGGGGAAAATGACGAATGACCAATGACGAATGACGAAGGAAGCCCGAAGGCTGAAGAAGCCATATCCGTTCGACATTCGTGCTTCGTCATTCGTTCGTCATTCGTCATTCGTGCTTCGTCATTCATAACACCGTGCGGCGCTAAATCATTCGCATTAAAATTTCAGCGTTTCCAACTTTGCCGTGCTGCGTCTATAACCATCCCATGAGTTTGAATCTGGAAATTCTTTCACGCGCCGCGGATGAAGCCCGCGGATTAGCCATGGACGCGGTGCAGGCGTCGAAATCCGGCCATCTCGGACTCCCCCTGGGCTGCGCGGAAATGGGAGCGGTCCTTTACGGCTCGGTCCTGAAACACAACCCGGACGAACCGCGCTGGATCGGCCGGGACTATTTCGTTCTCTCCGCGGGACACGGCAGCATGTTCCTTTACGCCTGGCTGCACCTGAGCGGCTACGATTTGCCGATGGAAGAGATCAAAAACTTCCGTCAATTGCACAGCAAGACACCGGGGCACCCGGAATTTTTTGAAACACCGGGAGTCGAATGCACCACCGGTCCGCTCGGACAGGGCGTGGCAAATTCCGTCGGGGTGGCGATGGCGGCAAAGATGGCGGCGGCCCGGTTTAACACCGCCGAGCACAAGATCTTTGATCAACATGTGATCTGTCTCGCGGGCGATGGTTGCCTCCAGGAAGGCGTTTCCGCGGAAGCGAGCGCGTTCGCGGGCCATTTCGGCCTCGATAACCTGATCCTGATCTACGATTCGAACGCGGTCACGCTGGACGCGATGGCGAACGTCACCCAAAGCGAGGACACAGGGAAACGCTATCAGGCCTACGGATTTGACGTCCAAAAAGTCGACGGCCAGGACATGACTGCGTTCCTGCGGGCGCTAAACAAGGCAAAGAAACGTGACAACGGCAAACCGCAGATGATTATCGCCCACACCCTGATCGGGAAAGGCATTCCGGAAGTCGCCGGAACGAACAAGGCGCACGGGGAGGCGGGCGTGAAGTATGTCGATGCCGCGCGCAAAGCCCTGGGCTTGCCGGAAGAGCACTACTTCGTCTCCGAGGACGTGCGCGATTACTTCGCGAAGCATAAGAAAGTACTTCTGCGCCAGTACAAACGCTGGGAAAAATCGTTCAAGGATTGGCGCACGAAGAATCCCGAGCAAGCGCGCGAACTCGATGACGCGATCGAGAAAAAAGTGCCGGGCGATTTGCTCGAGACGATCCCGGCGTTTCCGGCAGACGCGAAGATCGCGACGCGGAAGGCCGGCAGCGAAGTTTTGCAGCCTCTCGCGAAGGCGCTTCCGTTTCTGACCAGCGGCAGCGCCGATCTTCACGGGTCGACGCTGAACTACATCGAGGGGGCCGGGGATTTCACCCGGGATAATCACAACGGCCGAAACATACACTACGGAATCCGCGAGCACGGGATGTGTGCCATCATGAATGGCATCGCCTATCACGGGATTTTCCGGGCCTCCGGGGCGACCTTCCTGGTCTTCGCCGATTATTGCCGGGCCGCGATCCGTCTCGCCGCGCTTTCGAGGCTGCCCAACATTTACATTTTCACCCACGATTCGATTGGGGTTGGGGAAGACGGTCCGACGCATGAGCCGGTCGAGACCGTGAGCGGTTTGCGTGTCATTCCGCAGCTCGATGTTATTCGGCCGGCGGATCCGGAGGAAACCGCGGGCGCGTTTGTCGCCGCAGCGGAACGGATAGATGGGCCGACGTTGCTGGCCCTTTCACGACAGGCCGTGCCGATGTTGAACGAGATTGAGGCGAAAGCACGGAGAGAAGGAGTCAGGCGCGGAGGTTACATCGCGAAGCGCGAGAGCGGGACGCTCGAGCTTATTCTGTTGTCGTGCGGGAGCGAACTACAGCACGCCATGAAAGCCGCGAGCGAACTGGGCGAGGGAACTCGCGTCGTTTCGATGCCGTGCTTCGAGCGCTTCGAACGTGAATCGGCCGAGTATCGCGAAGAAGTGTTGCCGGCCTCCTGCCGGCGCCGCGTCGCGATCGAAGCGGGAGTTCCCCATCTCTGGAGTCGATACGTGGGCCTCGATGGAAAGATCGTGGGCCTCAATCGCTTTGGCATGAGCGCGCCGGGGGACCAGGTCATGAAAGAACTCGGGATCGACGCCGCCCATGTCGTTGAAGCGGCGAAGTCGCTGTAGTGGCGACGCTGTGAAGCGCCTGGCGATAGGCGACGTTTGCGAACGGGCGCTTCGCAGAAGCGCCCCTACATTCAGCGAACAGGGTGCGGGTGTACCGTTTCCCTTGCTCGTGTGATTTGCCGTGCGATTGGGAGGTCCCTCGGCGTGCTTCGCCAGCCTCGGGATGACACGC
>JBAPMH010000653.1:0-1756 GCA_049278515.1 Chthoniobacterales bacterium | reverse complement strand
GCTCCAGGTCAACGTCGACGCCGAAGAGCGACCGCGCGGACACCGCCTCCCAAACCGAAACGGGATCCTGTTTTCCCTTCGCCGCGACAGGCCGGCAGTCGCGGTACTCGATGCGTCCTTCGGTCGCTCGGTAGGTCTTCTCGCCGACGAGGATCCCGTTGACAGGCGCCGCCGTCTGCAATCGCGCCGCCGTGTTGATCACGTCCCCTGCGACGAGGCCCTCGTCCGCGCGTGCGTCGACGCTGACCAGAGCCTCCCCGGTGTTCACTGCGAGTCGCACGTCGACGGCGTCTTCCTCCAGCGCCCAGTCGCGAATGGCCAATGCCGAACGCACTGCGCGCTCAGCGTCGTCTTCGTGCACGAGAGGCGCTCCGAAGACGGCGACGACCGCATCGCCGATGAACTTTTCAACGGTGCCTCCGTGGCGCTCGAGCTCCGACCGGACGCGGGCGTGATACGACGACAGCTCGGCGCGCACGTCCTCCGGATCCAGCTGCTCCGCGCGTGCCGTCGACCCAACAAGGTCGCAGAACACGATGGTGACGACCTTGCGTTCCTCAACCGGTCGGGAGGCCGAGGCGAGGCGTGCTCCGCACTCCGAGCAGAACTTCGCCTCTGCCGCATTCTTCGAGCCGCAAGCCGAGCATGTGACCACCGGCGAAGCGTACGTCCCGATGGCTCGGGTGCCTAACGCCTTACGCTGGCCCGACCCTCAACCCGACTCGAAATCAGCTCCGGCGAGCGCTTCTGCGGGGCCGACGCGAGGACGGCCCCACGACAACGCCCAGCTCTCGTGCGCGCGCCCTCACCACGAGCATCTGGGTCGCAAGCGTGATTGCAAGCATCAGTGGGATGGAGGTGGGTGATGACGCAACCTTGGCGCCGACCGCTGCAGCGACCGCGATCAGTGCAATTCGTGTTACCACGAGCCCTCCCCAGCCAACACCGATCGTCGTCCACGAGGCTCGTTCCCACAGTTCTTCCCCTCGCATAAAGAGCTCGATCGTCAGGCCCCGAATCACGCCGAAGCCGATTGACGCGACCGCGCTTGAGAGCAGCAGCACGGCCGATGCCGTCGTGATCGAGTTGTGCTCCGACGTCTGCGTCAACAGGACGGCGCCGTAGACGCCGAGGGCCAGAGGAAAGAGCAGCGAACGCTCCCTGAAACGGTCACTCCGGCGCTGGCGCACGATGAAGAACGCGACCACCGCGAGAGCAATAGCGACGTACAGCGCATCGTTCATTGACACGGCACGATGCGATCATAGGACGGGCTCTCAGCGGGTCCCGGCGCCTTAACAGGACCTCAATATTCCTAGCCGAACGTGAAGCAGTAGGCCTCGGCCCCGGGAGCATCGAAGCTGATCTCGAAGGTGCTGTCGGTGACCCGCCCGCGCTGGCGAACCAACTGATGGAGCCGCTCCTCGGACAGCGTGCCGTGGCCCTGTTCGTCAACGTCAAACCCATGCCCGTCACCGGGAGGTTGTCCGTCGACGAGGATGCGGAACGGCACGGATCTGCCTCGCCCTCCGGGTGACATCACGAGGTGGACGTCGCGCGCGTGGAAGCGGAACACGATCCGTCCACCTGCTTCGCCCAGCACGCACGCCTTGTCCCCGACCGTCCAGTTCCCCGCGAGAGCCCACTGGTTCTGGCGCAACTGCTCCGGCGTCTCGTAGGCGCGAAGCTCGTTGCGCTTTGCACCACCCGGAGAGGCGAAGCTCTCGGCCTGCTCGAACCCCAGATAGGACTCGGG
>JBAPMH010000652.1:0-5512 GCA_049278515.1 Chthoniobacterales bacterium | reverse complement strand
GAGCCGCTGGAAAGAAAACCAACGAGCCAAAGGAAGAGGAAGCGTCCCCAAGACACCCACAACAACTAACGCACCCAAACCAATGATCTAAAACTAATCCTTACCCTGCATCCACGCTTGACTCCCTGCATAGGGGTTAGGCGTGGCTGGGTGATTCACCTATGTTGCTGAACCGGGAAAAAACGTGACCGATACAGAAATATCGCTGGCGGCCGATCCATCCAGGGTAGGAATCGGACCATTCTTTGTAAAAATAATTGCCACTCCCATGTCCTTAACCGCCTTCAACGAAAACTCTCCGGCTTTGTTCTTGGGACCGTAGTCTCCAACTGGCGCAGAGAACTTTTTCCCGTTCGGCAGTGTGACAGTCGCTGTGTCACCCACTTTGATCTGTTTCGACAGATTTCCGGGAGCAACTGAGTAGTCTTGTGTATCTGCGTTCAGGAACCTGACGCCGGACGGATCGCTCGCGGGCACGAACTTTCCGTTCGCATCCACTTTTGCGGACGTCTTATCTTGCGCGGTTTTATCTTTGTGATGGTCACCGATTCCGTCGGTATCAATGGCTAGGAAGCCCTTGATGGTGATCGAGTTTGTCGCCGGAGCGGCGGCTGCGGCGGCTGGTTTTTTTCGGGCGTTTTTTTTGGGTGTAGTGCTCATGATTGATGTGGGTGGAAGATATCGGCATGATGTCGTTTGGAACGATGCCGGACAATCTAGATTTTGAACTTTCCGGCAAAGTGCGCCACACCAATGGAGCCGTTGGCGAGAACGTCGATGAGCTCGCCGCCGGCAGTGGGGTGGATATACTTTTCGTCGACTGCGATGCAGCCGAGAGAGCGGCCTGAGAGCGAGGTATCGGTGCTGGCGTTGTTGTCGTGAACGTATTCAGCGCCATGCAGGACAACTCCGCGGCCTTCAATCTTGTTGTTGGTGTCGGAGAGACCCAGGAGACGTAGCGCCTTGCCGACCTTTCCCGAAGTATAGGGTTCGAGGGTGCGGATGGCCCCGACCGAGCTGCAGCCCGACTCGCTCACGTTCGAGATTTGGCGGCACTTGCCGTCATGCGGACTCTCGTTCTTGCCGCCCCGGCCGTGGGCGGTTTTGTATTTATAGAGGGCACCCGTCTTGATGTTGAAGATGAAGAAGCGAGGCTCCTTGGAGTTGATGGAGTAATCTACCTCGAAGATCCATGTGCAAGTCGATCCCTGCTTGGTGCGTTCTTTGAAGGCGAGGTCGACCTCAGGGGGAATGGTGGTGAAGGTTCCGGTCGGTGGTTTGAGTTTGGGTTTGCTGGGCATGGTCAGGGTGGATTTTTGTTAGGTTGTTTTGTTTTCAGTTCAGTGATGAGATGAGCGCGAACGACGCCTAACGAGAATGAAGTGAGCTACCGCCACCGAGGGCGAGCGTGGCGCGAAGGGGAAGTGTTTTGGCCATGGAAAGCGTGAGCGCGCAGCGGGTGGCGGTTAGCTCCACTGATTGGTTAGATGATTTAGAACCGCGTGGAAAGCTCATTCCAAAATAGGGGAATCCTGGTACCGAGATCGTGCGCTGTGTCGCTGCTGACGCAGATGAGTAGCGAACCGCAAAAACAAAGAGCCAAAATCGAAAGCAGCGGTCGGGAAAGACGGAATGAAGAATACGCTCCCCACCAGAGGAGCGGAAACAAAATGAGTGGCCAAAAAGTCAAGCCGAGAAAGCCCTCGAAACGCTCGTTCAGGATGCCGCGAAAGAAGCCAGTGACGTAGCACCCGAAACCGAACACGATCTCCCAAGGCACATTGCCGACGCCGTGGATCGCGAGTGGCAAAATTAGAGCCGCGCTAGTCGCAATTGCGGCTGCGAGGAATGCAACAAACATGCGACTACGTCCGCTCGCGGGGTGAATGACCGCAATCATGTAACGAGAATTAGGCCAATTACTGGGCATTTATAGACGCATTTTTGGGGTCTAATCAGCTCGGAGGCCACTGGAGGGATGATCATAGTGGGGAATACGCGAGTGAGTTTACCTCCGCCCCTCGGTCAAACAAACCTAAAATTGGGTTCCACCGCTTCATCTGCACCACCAAAACCCACCGGAACCTAACGGTTCGACGTCACCCTCTTGTCCTCGCGACCGTCGTAAGTTGTCGCCTGGAAAAGCCCGGTCTCGCCGACTTCGACGGCTGCGTTACGGTGGCGATAGTCGAGAGCCGCCGTTGTGCGGCGAAAGTCGGGGCGCAAAGGCCCCTCCCACTTTGGACCCAGTTCGAGATCCTGCGATTTCTCATCAATCTGGCAGGTGGCGGAGTCGATTGGAGAGGTGAATGGTGACCGGTGATCGGTGGATGGTGGTTATGGCGATGCGGGTGAGACACCCGCCGCTACATCGGCGGTTCGAACGGCGTTGAAACGTGGTTCGGTTGCGGCTAATGTTCATTTGACCGCGAAACGCTAACTCTTATGGAAACCACCATCGCTGCTCCCAAATCGACCCCCGCCGCTGAAACCGATTTTCTCCCGCTCCAGGGGACTGATTACGTGGAATTCTGGGTGGGCAATGCCAAGCAGACCGCGCATTTCTACAAAACGGCGTTCGGTTTTCAGTCGCTCGCCTATGCCGGCCCTGAGACCGGCATGAAAGATCGGGTCAGCTATGTGATCCGGCAAAATAAACTGACTTTTGTCCTAACCACGGCGCTCCGCCCGAATAATCCGATCGCGGATCACGTCGCGCTCCATGGCGACGGGGTAAAGTTTCTCGCCCTCAAAGTCGAAGACGCGACTTCCGCCTGGAACGAAACCACCAAGCGCGGCGGCCAAAGTTACCTGGAGCCGGCCACGCTGAACGACGACAAGGGCCGGGTGGTGATGAGCGGCATTCACACCTACGGCGACACGGTCCATCTCTTTATCGAGCGGGGCGATTACAACGGTGTGTTTATGCCGGGCTTCCGGAAATGGGAGAGCGATTACAACCCGCCCGACACCGGCCTGCTCTATGTCGATCATTGCGTCGGCAACGTCGGTTGGAACCAGATGAACCCGTGGGTGAAATTTTACGAGGACGTCATGGGGTTCCGGAACATCCTTACCTTCGACGACAAGGATATCTCCACCGAATATTCCGCGCTCATGAGCAAGGTGATGAGCAACGGGAACGGGTTCGTGAAGTTTCCGATCAACGAGCCGGCCGAGGGCAAAAAGAAATCGCAGGTGGAAGAATACCTGGAGTTCTACAACGGCGAAGGCGTCCAGCATTGCGCGGTCGCCACGAACGACATCGTCAAGACTGTGACCGACCTGCAAAAGCGGGGCGTCGAGTTCCTCAAGATCCCGACCACTTATTACGACACCCTGCCGGAGCGGGTCGGGCATATCGATGAAGACCTTGAGCCGCTCGCCCGGCTCGGCATCCTGGTCGATCGCGATAACGAAGGCTATCTGCTCCAGATTTTCACGAAACCCGTGGAAGACCGGCCGACGCTCTTTTTCGAAATCATCCAGCGCAAAGGGGCGAAGAGTTTTGGCAAAGGCAATTTTAAGGCGCTCTTCGAAGCGCTGGAGAAAGAGCAGGAAGCGCGGGGCAATCTCTAAGGAGGACGATCATGGCGCATTATCAACGACTCGGCGAAATTCCGCGGAAGCATCACATCTGGTTCCATCGCAACGGAGCCGGACCCGGTTATAAGAACGAAGGCATCTATTACGAGCACGTCATTACGACGGAAGGGTTCAATGAAGCTTACTCGATCATGTATCACCTCCGGCCGCCGACGCGGGTGCGCAGTGTGGAGCTGTTGAAATGTGAAGAGCTGAAGAAGGTCACTGACGCCCCGCTGCGGCATCATCATTTGAAGGCGGCGAACGTCCCGCGAAAAGGGGACCTCTACACCGGACGGATCCCGATGCTTTTCAACCAGGATATGATCGCCTACCGGCATAAGCCCGAGAAGACGTACGGCGAATACGAGTATTACCGGAACGGCGGCGCCGATGAGATCATCTTTGTCTTCAAAGGCGGCGGCACGCTGGAGTCGATGTTCGGCAAACTGCGTTATCGCGCGGAGGATTACATCGTTATCCCGCGGGGAATCACCTACCGCCTCGTGCCGGACAACGTTCAGGAAGAGGATTATCTCATCCTGGAATCCAACGGCCCGGTTCGAATCCCACGGCGTTATTTGAATCACGACGGCCAGATTCGAATGGGTTCGCCCTATTCGGAGCGCGATTTCCACGGCCCGACCGAAACGCTCGTGATCGACAAGGACGAGGACGTGCAGGTCCTGGTGAAGGACGGTCCGCGTTGGACGCGGGTGGTGCACGCTCATCATCCCTTCGACGTCGTGGGCTGGGATGGCTTCGTTTATCCGTTCACATTCAACGCCCAGGATTTCGAGCCGATCACGGGGACGGTCCATCAGCCGCCGCCGATCCATCAGACTTTCGAGATTCGGGGTTACGTGGTCTGCACGTTTGCGCCGCGCATGCTCGATTATCACCCCGAAGCGGTGAAGATCCCGTGGGTCCACGACAATGTCGAAGCGGACGAGGTGCTTTTCTATGTCCGCGGCAATTTTGGTTCGCGGAAAGGGATCGAGGCGGGCTCGATCACGCTCCATCCGCGCGGGATTCCGCACGGGCCGCATCCGGGCACGATCATGGCGAGCAAGGACGCGCTTCGGACCGAAGAGCTCGCGGTCATGTTCGACACCGAGCACACCCTGGAGCTGACCGAACAGGCGGTGGCTCTCGACGACGAAAAGTATCCGCTTAGCTGGTTGGACTAGTCGTTCGGGCTTTCAGCGCAACCACTGCCACGTCACCAGCAGGACTTCCTGCCCTGCGATCGGCGAGGTTTTCAAATCAACAATGTGGACACGCGCGATATCGGGATCGGCTTCGATCCATCGCTCGCCATCAAGGTAGGCCAGGACGTGACTGCCTGAAGTAGTGACTGCGAGATCGCCGGGACGCAGATTTTGCGCAGCGCGCATTTCAACCGGCGATCCGTTGCCAATTGGCACCGTCAAACCGCCAGCCCCTTTGCCAAGTTGAATGGCATTGGTGTCCCGCCACCATAGGCGAAAAGCGCTGCGGAAAAGCGCCGGATCAACGGAGGCGAGGCCTTCGTCGACCAGCGAGCGAACCATGGCAGCGCGAACCAGGCCGGAGCAGTCGATCCCGCGATGATTTTCGCCCCCGTAAACATAGCGAATGCCATCATATGATTCCAGCCGGTGGAGGAATCGCTGACGAAGCATGGCGGTGTCGATTGTGTCGTGGCCGGAGCGCAACAGAAAGGCGGCGAACAGCGCGACGGCCACGAAAAAAAAGATTCGCAAGACCTTCCGTGGCCACAAGAGCATCATGAGCGAGAATCCGGTGAGGCCCCAGAGAGCAAGCAGCATGAGTCGAACGAGAGAGTTGCGATAAGGGACGACGATCAACAGTCCGAGCGCTGTGACAGACGACAGAAAGAAGACGAGTCTCAACCGCATAGGATGTCGAAGGTTCCGCTAAAACG
>JBAPMH010000651.1:0-1982 GCA_049278515.1 Chthoniobacterales bacterium | reverse complement strand
CTGAAAACTCACAGGAAGACACCGTGAGCCGGGGCGACGATGTTCAAAGAAATGCTGCCGAACGCCTGTTAAACGCTGTATTAGAAGGTTCACCGCTGACTAAACCTGCTAAGCGAGTCGCCGTATTCCTTGAGAGCGCCTCAAGGAGTATAATTCGTCGCCTTTTTCCAAATAGGCGCCTGGCTTCGGGCATACATTATTCTCTTGCGCGGCTGCTATTTCCCCTGGCAGCTCTCTTCGCGTATGTCGTCGGGCTGTCTGCCATCCGCGAAAAATCTCATGTTTCTCATTTCGCTTCCCGTTTTTTCGCCGCGGGGTTTATCGTTCTATTCATTCCGACGCTTCTCGTGACTTTTGGCACCTCGGCCCGATCGATGGGAGTGTGGAATCTTATTTGCAAAAACATGGGAATTTCGGACGAAATTATGCACCGTGTAGTGGGTACTCGATACCTTCCTTGGACTCGCGGCCGTCGTTTCGACTACTATCTCGAGGAAGGCTTTTTTCTCGAATCCGATTATGAGCGGCCGCAATGATTACTGACTTCAGGCTAGAAAAGCGAATCATAGTCGAAGGCAAACGGCAGCGATTGTGATGGTCTCTGCGCGCCACCTCTCCAGGAAGTCGTGGCAGGCGTATCCGGCGTCAGGCGACTCTCTTCCTCGCCTCAGCGCGGTGGGAATTCGAATTCCGCTTTGTCTTTCTTCGCGGAGAGAACCAAGTGAGCGGCGAATTTATTGCCGCGTTTGGAAACGAAATCCTCGATGAGATGGGAACGGCCTTCGGCGAGGAGCTCTTTCACTTCGTCGGGCGTGATCTCGTGTTCGCACAGTTTCTTGGTGAGCTTGAAGACGGCGCGGTTGTCCTGGTCGGGCTTGCGGACGTAATAGGCGCCTTCCATCTCGACGAGCTCACCGCCCTTGTGCAGTTTGCTTTCACCGATCACCTGCGCCTTTGAGAGATCGACTTTGGTGCGCGCTTTGCGTTCGATCGGTTTTCCGTCCTTGTCCTTCTTCGGAGCGCGCGGCGGAAATTCCCAGCGAATCCTGGCATCGTTCCGGACCAGGAAGGCGTCGAACGGCCGTCCCTTTTTCGAAGTAAATCCCTGGATCAGGTCGGTCTTTCCCTCACCGATCAGGCGAATGACCTGTTCGCGAGTGACTTCCTTTTTGCACATCAGGCGCGGAACACGAAACGTCTGTTTCCATTCGCCGTTCTCTTTTTCGCGCAGGACATAATTGGAGCCAATCTCACAAAGTTCGGCGCCCGTGGCGGGATCGGTCCAGAACGCCTCGACCGAGCCGAGATCGACGTTGTCGCCAAAATCGTATTCCGCCCTCCATTTGCCCGTCTTCTCGTCCCGACCGAGCTTGAGCTTCGCCGCAAAACTGGCGCGGGTTTTCGCTGAGATGAAACCATCGAGCGGGCCGAGCTCGCCTTTCTCCACCAGCTCGCGGATCTCAGATTCTTCCATCCGCCGGCCGCCGATGACCTTGTAGATCATGAACTCGCCGTCCTGCGATTTGTAACCGCGCAACGTTTCGCGGAGCGGTTTCTTGTCCGTCGGCGAAAGAATATCGGTCTCGCGCGCGACGGAATCGTCTTCCTCGAAGTTCTTCACTCGTTCGACGATTCCTTTCGTCTCCTCGACGATGCTGGCCATGAATTTCTCCCGCGAGAATTTGCCACGCGTCATTTCGCGGAGCTGGTGCTCCCACTCCCCAGTCATCGCCGGGCTCGTCAGATCGGAAGCCTTGACCGCTTCAAGAAACTGGATGAGCTGCTCGGCCTTCGCCGATGGGACCAGCTCGCGTTGCTGGCGGTCCATGTATTTCTGGTAAATCAAGCCGTCGATGATGTCGGCGCGCGTCGCCGGAGTGCCGAGCCCGCGTTCTTTCATGGCGTCGGCGAGCTCTTCGTCCTCGACGAGTTTGCCCGCAGTTTCCATCGCGGAGAGCAAAGTAGCTTCGGTGTAGCGCTGT
>JBAPMH010000650.1:0-15517 GCA_049278515.1 Chthoniobacterales bacterium | reverse complement strand
GAGCAATGCGCCCATCAAAAAAGGCGTTCGGGCATATTGAGCCGTCGGCTTTCGCAAATCGAACATGAGGAGCCAGCCACCGAGAAGCGGGCCGAACAAACGCGCGCTGCTGCCCGCTGATTGCATGACGCCGAGCGCGCGACCCTGCCAGCTCGGTTCGATCATTTGCGACGCCAACCCGCTCAATGGCGGACTGGCGAAACCGCTCCCGCAGGATAATCCGGCAGAGACGAGGAGCAGGATCGCGAGGTTGGAACTGAACGGTAAAAAGGCGAGCGAGAGTGCCGTCAAAATCATACCGGTGCGCGCCAAAGCGACTTCGCCGAACATTTTGATGAGCCGGCCGATCAAACCGCCCTGGACGATCACGCTCACGATTCCGACGAACCCAAACAAATAACCGTTCGCCTGGGCGTCGTAGCCGAAGCGTTTCTCGGTGAAGAGCGCGAAGAGAGTCGTCATGATCGAGAAACCGACGATCAGGAAAAAATAGGTGCCGACAACGATTCCGAACATGGCGCCACGGCCGTGCCGGAAGACCTCGGCGATGCTGGCCTTCTCGTGTGGTTTGGCACGATGTTCCTTTGACAGACTCTCCGGCAGAATCAGGTACACGAGGAGGGCGTTGATAACCGCGAGGCCGGCGGCGAAAAAGAACGGGGTACTGTAGGAGATGCGGCTCATCACGCCGCCAATTAGCGGCCCGAAAGTGAACCCGAGCCCAAACGCGGCGCCGATCATGCCCATGGCGCGCGAACGTTTGTCGGGTGCGGTTACGTCCGCGATGTAGGCCTGGGGAATGGAAATGTTGCCGCCGGTAATCCCCGCGAGGATTCGCCCGGCGAAGAGCAGCGTGAGCGATTGCGCCATGCCCATGAGCGCGAACCCGGCCGCGGTGCCGACGATGCTGACGAGCAAAACAGGCCGGCGTCCGAAGCGATCGGAGAGTTTTCCGAGGATCGGCGTGAAGATAATCTGCATCCCGGAATAGATTCCGGTCAGCCATCCGATCGCGATGGGCGAAGCGTGGAAGTGTTCCGCGTAAAGCGGCAGGATCGGGATGACAATGCCGAAGCCCACCAGGTCGATAAAGACGGTGAGGAAGAGGACGAATAAGGGCGAGCGTCGCCGGGCCATCGGAAGAAGTAAGCGTCATCCCGAGCGAAGTCGAGGGATCCCGTGGCACGTCGAGCGACATTCACCGGGGTTCTTCCACTCCGCTTCGATGCGCTCGGAATGACTGTGCGCTATTGCCTACCCGTGCCGGCGATTAAAGCGGGCGACTTCGCGTTCGGTCTCGCGATCGGTCGCGCGTTTTTTCAAATCGGCGCGCTTGTCGTGCGCGACTTTTCCGGTCGCGACACCGATTTCAGACTTTAGCTTTCCGTTTTTCCAATAGAGGCTGAGGACCACCAGGGCGCGTCCGGCAATGGCGGTGAGTCCGTAAAGTTTATCGATCTCTTGTTTGTGGAGGAGGAGCCGGCGCACACGTTTCGGCGGAGGGATTTCGTGGCTGGCCTGGGCGTAGGGCTGGATATCGGCGTTATAAAGAAAGGCCTGGCCTTTTTCGATGCGGACGAATGCATCGCTGATGTTGGCTTTTCCGGCGCGGATCGATTTGACCTCGCTGCCTTTCAACTCGATGCCGGCTTCGTAGCGCTCGAGGATGTGGAAATCGCGGAGCGCCTTGCGATTAAGAATCGTCTCGGTCGCCATGATCGGGCTTCCGGACGCGCCGCGAGTTTAGGCGGCGCCGTCGGCGGCCGGTTTCTCAGGGGTGAGCTCGTAGGTAAGCTTGCCTGCGATGATTTCCCGCAGCGCGATATCGGTAAGCGAGGAGCGCGGGGTGGCTTCAACGAGCGGACGATGGCCCAACCCCAACTGCCGGACGCGCCGGGAAACAACGTTGATCAGCAGTTGCTGATTCGGGATCACTTGAGCTGCTTCTTGCAGGAGTTGAGTGGTCATATTGCGCAAGGAACGGACGGGGCGGGTGGACTCCGCTGGAAACTGAAGGATGGCCGGGGACTCGCTGGAAACGTTAGGTGGAATGAGGTTTGAAGCGATCATCGGTGGGCAAAAAGAGAACGTTGACTCTGCGAGGGGCGACCCGTGCTGTCAACCGATTTGTTCCAGCCTTCTGCGTGGGGCGGCGGCCCTATTTGTTGCCCTTCGGCACGGTGACCAGCACATTTTTCGTGGTCGCATTCCCCGACTCGTCCATGGCCCGGACGGTAATTGTGTAAACCCGGCCGTTGCCCCCGCCGTTTCGGTCCGATTGAAGATTGAGGGTGAGATCTCCCGTGATTTGATATTGGCCGGCGCCCGGCTCGTTGCTGGACACGGCGATGATCTTGGAGACCGGATTTGGATCGCAAATATCGCTCGCTGTAGCTGAGATGATTACGGGCACCATCTTGTGATTTGGCGGTGAAAGAACGCTCGGGTTGGCGCTGAGGCCCGTGATCACAGGCGTGGTCGTATCGCGCACAGTGACGGAGGTCGACTGCGTGACCGGAGCCGATTCGCCATCATTCACCACCACCGTCACGAACGTGGTGCCATCCTGATACATGGCGGTGTAGGTCGAATGTCCGCTGCTCGGCGGCTGGGAGGCCGGGATCTGATCGGTTTGTTTGATTTGGTTATTAACGATCCATTGGATGACCAGCCCATGACCTTTGCTGTCGCTAACCTGCACGGCAAGGCTAACGAGGTTTCCCTGATGCGAAGTGCATTCCAGAGTTTGCGGATCGGTGAGTGAATCGATCGTGGGGAAGTGCGCCGGCTCCGACTCGTAAGAACCGATATCGAGCCGACCGGCGACAATACGTGGCGCGCCGCGCTGGTCCGTAATTACGGGTGGAGCGAATGCATTGGGATCAAAAGCGGGATCACCATGATCAATTGCGACGCTTCCAGGGAGGAGGGCCATTGTCGCGGTTGAACCACCGTTGTCTTGCAACGGGCCGAGGAGGGGCTCCACGTTGATAAAGTCGGTCCCTGTCGCGCCCGTGTTGCCGGTCGTGTTGCCAATGACATTGTAGCCGCGGCTGACAAATGTTCCGAAGATGTCCGGTCCGACCGGAGCGGAATTGCGGGCGATGACGGTGTTCGCAGCGCTCACAGAAGCGCCATCGTTGTCTTCGTTGAAGATGCCCCCGCCCATGGACGATTCTCCCGCCGAGTTTCCGGACACGGTGCTGTTGTCCAAAATCAGCACCCCATCATTGTAGATACCGGCGCCCTGGCTTTGTGCACCGGAGAAGTTGTTCGCGATTGTGCTGTTCAGAATCCTCAAAGTTCCGAAGTTCCAGATCCCAGCGCCCTGGGCGTCGTATTGGCTCACAGATCCGACTGTATTGCCGGCGATAAGGGAATCTCGGATCGTCCCGTCCCCGAGGAAGAGCGCGCCCCCTTCGCCGCCATCGCCGCCTGAATTACTGGTAAAGACGCATTCGCTTATGAATGTCGGATAGTCGTTGAAAACCGCGCCCCCGATGCCGTCGGTCGAAATGCGATTTCCAATGAATTTGCAGCGCACGAGCGTGAGCAGATCGGCAGCGAAAATGGCGCCGCCATCGTGGGCGGAATTGTCCACGAAAGTGCAGTCGGTCATCGTTACCGGTGCCCCCCTGGAGCCAAAGAAAACGCCGCCCAAGCCAAAGCCCGAAGCGGTGTTGCCCGAAAATGTGCAGTTCCTGAACTCGACTGGAGAACTAGGATTATATAAAGCGCCACCAAGTCCATTAGGAGCGGCGTTGTCCGTAAAGGCGCATCCAACCACATTGGCTCGCGTCCGCAAGACGTAGAGCGCCGCTCCATCGCCGAGTCCGTTTTTCAGATTGACCCCGGACAGGGTGAGGGGAGCGGTGGCAAGAAAGATCCGAGTTCGGTTGCCGCCGCTGATCGTGATCTTGTCAGCTCCGGGTCCTTCGATTTTCAGCTCCCTGGTGATGCTGATTTGTGTCGCTAGAAGGATGACCTGACCGTTCAGCGCCGGATCGAACTGGATCACATCACCGGCAGCGGCGACGCCGATTCCCGCACGCAACGAACCAGGCCCGTTATCCGCCGGGTTCGTAATGGTGATCGTCGCTGCCGAACTCGAGGCGCACCAGAGCGCAGCTCCAAGAAGGCACAGGAATACTTTCACGCGCGTCTGGCCTAACGAATGTCTTCGACGTAACTGACGATGCGGTAATCGACGGCGTCGCCCTCGGTGTCCAGCGCGCGATCGTAATGCCAGCTGGTGTTGCCGTTCCCGTAAAACGTTTTGCAGACGATCGCCCCGATCAGATCCGGGTTCCCGTTCAGGACCACGTCGGCGCTTGGCGCGTAAAACGTGGCCGCAAAATTTCCCGGCGGCGCGATGTGAATGAACTGGGCCGTCGCCGGATTTGCGGGGCTGATCGAGTAATATTGAAGATTCGCGGCAAGGTTGCTCTCGTTGTCAACATCGCGCGCTTTGATGTCGATGTTCCCATCGACAAAAACTTTCAGATGGACGTTGTTTTTGACGGTGACGCGAGCGGTCAGGTTGCCGGTTACTCGAATCGCAACGTAGGTTTGCTGGGTGCCAACGGGATAAATGATGACTCTACTGCTCAGGGCGGAAAGAAGATAATAGGTTGGCGCTTGCGGCGTCCCGGCCGCGGGCGGTGTAAGATTCACATCCGTCGAAGTAATACTCGTCGGGGAAGGCTGCGGAGGCGGCAAATCGGTCGGCATCTTGAACGGCGGAATCGTGAACGGGACATTGTTGTCAACCGTGCCCGTGATGTATTGCGTAGGCTTGATCGTTCCGCCGTCCGTAGAAATGTTTCCGTAGAGCATCCCGTTTACCGAATCGGGGGTAGCGGGAGCGTTGATCTCGACCGACCCGCTACGAGAATCACTATAATGGGGATCCGCCGGATTATTGGCCGCGAAATAATAAGGACCCCATTTCGAATTATAGCTGTCCACCTGGGCCGCTGACCCGAGCCCGTAAAAGGAACTGGCACATTTGATCGCCGCCTCGAACGGGGTGATAGGCGCACTAATCTGTTCGATGCGACGGGTGATTTGCGGATTGGGCACTGGAGTAACCGTTGGGCCCACGCCATCTCCATTGGGCCCATAAGACGCTATGAAATGGTCGGTTCGGAAGTCGATTTTCCGGAGCAAGCTATCCCCGCGAGCGCCCGCACCCATGCGATCGTCCATTCCCGTCCGCGGCAAGCCATTCACCGGCGCGGTGCCTCTCGTGCGGGCGCGATACCAGGGATTTCCAGTGATTGGATCGTAGTAAAACAAATCGACAACACTCTTCGTTTTCAGACCGTTCGAGCCGAAGATTGTCTCCGGGCTCTCGTGTTTTACTCCATTATTGGTCCACCCTGCGGCTTCGCTGAATACGTGCGTCGGATCGAGGACCGTCTTCCTTATTTCTGCATAAGCGATGTCGCCCCCGGCTTCCGCCGCGAAGAGTGAGTCCTTCCAGCTCCGGACCTGGCTCGACGAGACGTTGAAGCGTGTCGTGCAATTGCGGAGCACGTTGGCTCCAATCAGAGAGATGATCAGGATAGCGCCCAACGCACAGATCAGCACGTTGCCTTCCTCCCCGCAGCGATTTACGCGTTTCATATTTTCTCCTTGGAGCGATCAACCGCGCCGTTTGTTTCGGAGATAAGCTGTGGAAAAAACTGTCGTCCCGCTTCGGGAGGCGACAGATCCACCGGAGGTGAAGATGGGTTGGAAGGTGATGCTGGTCTTGGTGTACTCCGTATTTGCCAGCTCGACGTCCGTGGTCTGCGGCACCAACTGATCGGTGCTCGACGCGATCGTCGTGACGACGCCGTTCTCGGTGCGAAGGATCGACAGGCCACTAATGGAGTAAACCACCGAGCTCGTGGTGGTACCGTAATTAACCTGCCATCCGCTCGGCGTGTAAGCCATGGTCGGCGTCCGCGGCGTACCGACCAGGGCGGGATTGCTCACCGCTTCCGGATCGCCCGGCTGGATAATGTAATTCGGCACCGTGATGCTGACCGTTTGCAGATCGACCGAGGTCGTGACGATCAGGCCGCGTTTCACATCACGGCTGAGATAATCGACAATGCGCACCTGCTGCATGTGCGTGCCGAAATATTTGTCGATGGCATTGAAGCTCTTCTGGAGCGACCCGGATGAAGTAAAAGTCGCGCCCATGACGACACTGCCAGTCGCCAGGGCGAGCATCATTTCGGGTAAGGTGAAGGCGAGTTTTTTTAGTGAAGGGTTGAGTTTCATTTTTTTGATCCGTTTGAAAGGATGTTGGTTGATTCTTCTGTTCGCGGACGTCCGCCAAAGGTCATATTCCAGGCGACTTTCACCTCGACTTTGACCAGCTGGGTCCCGAGATCGGTCGCGACCGAGTCGGTGGTTACGGTTCCGGAGGGTGTGCGCGTAAACTGCGTTGCGCCGTTCGGGGTGGGAAAAGCGCTAATTTTTACCGTCTCGGTGGCCTTTCCCGCAAAGGGCGCCGCATTGGGTGCCGTCGCCATCAGGTTTTGCACGGCTGTGGTGCTGACCAGGTCGGTGAACGACAAGTTTCGAAGCATTTCGGCGCGATCCTGCACACTCTGAAGGGCGGCGACCGATTCCTTGGTTGCGTCAATGTAACGAAGGCAGACCGCGTTGAGCTCGAAGATGGAAGCGAAAAAGACGGCGAGCAGAACCAAGCCGACCATTACCTCGGAGAGAGTCATGCCACGGTTTGAAGTTAGAGTGGGCTGTTTCATGCCAAGAGGGCTTATAATTACCATAATTAGACAGCACATCACATGCCTATTTTCTCTTTCCTGAGATGCGCATTCTCTCTCGTGAGAGTTCTCGTGAATTTTATCAATATTGATACTCGACGGCCGTCCCAAGCCGGAAATTCGAGAGCAAATCAAACACGGCAGCGGAAGCTCGGCACGTTGAGGCCGTCTGCGGTTTGGCCGTCCCGATTGTCGCCTTTGAGACCGGCTGCGCGATGCCTCAAATCCGAAGACGCGCTTTAGGAACCTGAGTTAGGATCTAACGAATGTCTTCGATGTAGCTGGCAATCCGATACTCGACCGGAGGACCCGCTTTTCCCCAGAGGGCTTTATCGAAGTGGAAACCGGTATTGCCGTTGCCAGAGTATGACTTGCAGACAATCGCGCCATACATGTCGGGATTGCCATTCACGCTAAAGTCGGCATCTGGTGCATAAAACGTTGCCCAGAAATCCCCAGGAGGAGAAATTTGAATGGTTTGGGTGACGCCGCTGGGTGGACTGATTCCCATAAATTGCATATGCCCGGCCCGGCTGAAATTATCAGTCGGGGCGTAAGTGGTTGGAACGCCAGTTGTGATGTTAAAGGCAGTCGCCTTGTAAACGCCATTGGCAGGGCCATCGACATTGTTATTGTCGAGGTTGCGTGCCTTCGTCACCATGTTTCCGGTGAACCAAATTTTTGCATTCACTCCCTTCGCGATCGCGACATTCCCTACGTTTCCGGTGACAACGACATTGACAAATGTCTCCACCGGATGGCCCGCGCCATCGTTGAGGGCATTGATCGTTTTGTCATCAAAAGACGAGTAGAGATACCAGTCGGGAGTCGCCGGATTAGCGGCGGTGGCGGAGGGCGTGATCGTGCTCGGCGTGCCGGGCTTGTAGGTGGGCGAGGGTTGCTGGACGGGCGGCGCGGTAAACGAAACGGCGTTGTCAATCGTTCCGCTGATGTGCGCGGGAGGCGCCGTGACCGTTCCGCCGTTGGTTCCGACATCGCCATAGATATATCCGCCCTGGCTGAAGTTGGGCGTGTTCACGGCTACATTGCCGTTGCGCGAATCGGCATAATAGGGATGAGAAGGATTTGTCGCGACTGTACTCCCTGGGTAGGCGCCATTTTTCGAGTCGTAGCTGTCAACGATGCCGGCCGATCCGGGTCCGCTGAAATCCGCCAGACATTTCAGCGCGCCTTCAAACGGCTCCACGGGAACCGCGATAAGCTCGATTCGTCGTGTAATCTGGGGATTGGGAACGCTGGTAGATGCCTTTCCGTTGCCCGCGGATGGCGTCGCGGAGGGCAGCGCATCGCCATACCCGTAGGTATTAAGGAAATGGTCAATCCGAAAATCGATTTTACGGAGGAGGCTATCGCCTCTTGTCGTCTGCGACATGCGATCATCCATGCCAGTCCGAGGCAATCCTAATACTTTGGCGGTCCCCGTTGCTCGAATCCGGTAGCCCGGGTTGCCACTGACTGGATCGGTCCAAAACTTGTCGACCGTCACGGTGGTTCCAAGGCTGCTTCCCGATCCAAAAGCGGCCGGCGTTTTTGTCCAACTGTCAGTGCCGGAACTTGCCCAACCTGCAGCGAGGGTGAACTCCGTTCCAGGGGTGATGGCTTTCCGGCATTCTTCGTATCCGATATCTCCGCCGGCTTCCGCCGCGTATAGCGCTTCCTTCCACGCCTTCACTTGCTTGGACGTGGCATTATATCTCGTGGCGCAATTAACCAGCACGTTGGCCGCAATCAGCGAAACAATGAGAATAGTGGCTAAGACGGCGATCAAGGTCGCGCCGTCTTCCTGGATTTTTGAGGATCGGTTCATAAAGGGAGGCCGGGGCTATCCTCGGCGTTTGTTGCGGAGATATGCTTTCGCAAAAACATTGGTTCCGGCCCGCTTGACATCCTGCCGGTGTTGCTCGGATTGGCCTAGATTTCCTCCGGGCGCCGCATTGAAATTAAAGATCGGCAGGAACGTAACGTTAATTTGCGCATATTCTGTATTGCGAAGGTCGTCCGTCGTGGTGTTGCCATTTATGGTTTGCTGAACGAGCTGGTCGGTGCTCGATGCGATGGTTGTGACCGCGCCGTTTTCCGTGCGAGTGATCGATTGTCCGATGACCGAATAGACCACGGTCGTATTGCCTGAAATGACGAATTCGACATTCGTCCCTGCGCTGGCGCTTGTCCCCGCGGGCGAAGTCAGGGTGAGGGTGGTCGCGCTCGCATAGTTCGCGACGGTTCCAGAGGGAATACCGTCGCCTCTGATGGAATAATTAACGATGCCAGAGCCAAAATTGGAGCTGGCAGAAGTGAGCGTGGAAGTGATGCCACTGACCGCAGCAATGGTTCCATCGCTTTTTTTTGGCCCATAATCCACCACCGCTCCATTCGCCGTGGGAGTAATGGTCGGTGTTCGGCGCGTCCCGACATTCACGTTGCCTGGGCCCGCATCGGCATCTCCCGGCTGAATGACATAGTCAGGTATTTTGCAGGTGACCGTTTGTTGATCGGTCGAGGTCGTAACGATCACGGAACGTTTCACATCGCGGCTCAGGTAATCGATGATGCGGACCTGCTGCATGTGGGTGTAGAAGTAGTGCTCGACAGCGTTCATGCTTTTTTGCAGCGAGATCGACGCCGTTACGGTGGCGGCCATCAGCCCGAGCCCCACCCCCATGGCAACCATCACTTCGGTGAAAGTGAAGCCGCTTTTTCCGTCGTTTTTTATTCTCATCGCTTAACCCCTGTGGAGATGATGGTTTCCGTTTCTTCCGTGCGTGGCCGCCCGCTCAGGGCCATGTTCCAGGCGTACTTCACGTTCGCCTTTAGCATGGTGGTGGCCGAGGGGAAGGCCGTGCCTCCGCTCCAGACAAGGGTGGGAGTGACAGTCGCGCCCGGACCGCGCGTAAAGGTCACGGAGGGAGTCCCGCTGGGGTAGGCGGTTAACGTGACCGTTTCCGTAACGCCCAAAGTGAAGTCTGCCCCATTCGATGGCGTCGTAAGAGTGGTGGTCATGGTGCTGGCCGTCTTGAGATCGGTAAACGCCATATTGCGAAGCGTTTCGAGGCGGTCTTGAACACCTTGGATGGCAGCGACATTCTCCTTGGTCGCATTGATGTAACGGAGACAGACGGCGTTTACCTCGAAGATTGCCGCGAAAAAGCCCACGATCAGCACCACGGACATCATCAGTTCCGGGAGAGTGTCGCCGCGCTGCTTATGGTGTTCCGGGAGGATCATACACGGTGCAAGTTATGGCAATTATAGCACTATTTATGCCCGGGAGTCGGTGCGCCTAGTGCGGTCTTCCTGTCGAAAATCCGCGCAAACTCTCGCGAGGTATATCGGCTTGCCACTGCCGGGGAAATAAGCGACATAGTTCCGTGCCGTGTCTGCCAGATAGCGCGGTGCTTAGTTCGGGCTGTGGCTCAGCTTGGTAGAGCGTTCGCCTCGGGTGCGAAAGGTCGCAGGTTCGAATCCTGTCAGCCCGATTAATTCTCGCATTCCCGCAACGACGTTGTCAGTTTCTCTCCCCGCGGCGGGTATTCATGAATCAAACCGTTCTCACTACCATCGCTCTTACGGGTTTCAGCGTGGCATTTTTTCACGCCGCCATCCCTACGCATTGGCTGCCATTTGTCCTCACGGCTCGAGTGCAAAAATGGAATGCCGCCAAGACAATCGCGGTAACGGCGCTGGCCGGAACAGGACATGTCATTGTGACCGCCGCCCTCGGCTTAGCGATTACCTTGTTTGGGGCTGCAATAAGCGATAAGATCGGCGCCTGGTTTCCGCGCATTGCTGGAGGAGCGCTCTTTCTTTTTGGACTCTATTATCTTTTTCGGCAGGTGCTGGGGAAGGGGCATGTCCATTTCCATTACCCCCACGAGCATTTGCACGAACAGGTCCCCGCGTCACAACATGACCATGGACACGGCCACTCGCATGATCATGATCACGACCATGGTTATCAGCCACGCCGGACCTCGGATCGAGCTGCCATTCTCAGTTTGCTCGCGTTCCTCACGTTTTCCCCCTGCGAGGGGTTTGTGCCCTTTTACGTCTCAGGGATTCGTTATGGATGGGCGGGGTTCGCCGTATTAACGGCTGTCCTCTCTCTGGCGACCGTCGCCGGCATGGTCATTTTCACTTCTCTCACCCTGGCCGGCCTAAGCAAAATCAAGCTCGGCCTTTTGGAGAAGTACGAAAGCGCCCTAATGGGTGTCCTGCTTTGCGCGGTCGGCGTTTTCATCATTGTTTTCGAAACATGAACAAAAAGAGTGCGTCCCTAGAGGTCGGAAATCTGGCACCGGAATTCAGGGCCATTGCAGTTGGCGGCGAATATGGCGCCGGTCGAGAAGTCTCCCTGGCGCAACTTCGCGGCTCCCCTGTTGTTCTTTACTTTTATCCAAAGGACGACACTCCCGGCTGCACCGTGCAGGCTTGCGGTTTGCGCGACTCGTGGGGCGATTTATCGGCGCGAGCGAAGATCTTCGGCGTCAGCGTGGATTCCGCGGCCAGCCACGAAAAATTCATCGCGAAATATCAATTACCGTTTCCTATTCTTTCGGATCCGCAAAAGGAGATCGTCAATGCCTATGGCGTTTGGGTGGAGAAAAGCATGTATGGGAAGAAATACATGGGCGGAGAACGAAGCACCTTCATCGTCGATAGCGCTGGGCGGATCGCGGCGATATTCCGAAAAGTAAAGCCCGAGGCGCATGTTGCGATCGTGCGAGAGGCGCTGGAAAACCTCGCTCCCCGATGAAAGAACTGTTGCGAAGGGGGGCAACCGATGCTTGCGTTGCGCTCCGGTAAACCGGCATGCTGAAAAAACTTTATGGGCTCCCTGAAGAAACGTCGGAAAGCGAAGATCTCCAAACACAAGCGTCGCAAGCGCATGAAGGAGAATCGCCATAAGAAGCGTTTGCGCTACAAGTCGTAATTGCCGCGCCCAGATTGCCCCTCGTTAGGTTTGCGCCCGGGTTGTGCCGCCCTTAGAGTCCCGCAAATGATTTTCGGGAGGAACTGGAGCAGGATCACTCTCCGCTGGGTTCTTCTTTGCGTCTCCATTTCGTTCCTGGGCGAGCTTGCGGTAGCGCACGCCCTGGCGTCGCCGGGCGAAGCGGTCGCGAAAGCCGCCACTTCGAAAAAGACCGCGCGACAGGATGATTCCTTCAACCCGATCCCCCCGAAGGACCTGGCCCTCCAGCCGCAAAACGCGCGCAAAGCAGACGCTCTGGCCGACTTTGTGGAAGGCTCCCGCCTGGAAGAAAATGCGGAGCTGGAGAATGCGCTTGCCGCCTACCAACGCGTCCTCAATTTTGATCCGGGACAGCCGGAGCTGGCTTTGCGGGTCGCGGCTTTGCTCAGCCGCCAGGAAGATTTTCCGCGAGCGATTGACGTTCTAAAAGACGCCATTAAGGCGAAACCCAAGGAGCCCGGTCCCTATCTCCAACTCGCTTTCATCTACGCGAAATACCTGAAGAAGACCGAGCAGGCCGTCAAATATGCCAATCAGGCCATCGTGCTCGACCCGCAAAATTTCGAAGCCTACCAGCGCCTCTACGAGATTGAAGCAGCTGCAGGGGAGCCGCAGAAGGCCCTGTCGACCCTGGATCGTGCCGCCAACGTAAAGAGCGAAGATCCGGCTTTTTGGATCAGGCTCGGAAAGCTTTTCGCGACAATCCTATTCAAATCGGAGACGGAGCCAAAGCCGGAAGACATTAAACGGGTAAACGGGTTTTTCGAAAAAGCGGCGGCGAATGCCGGCGATGATTCGGCCTCGCTCAAGGACATCGCGGATTATTATGCGGCCTCGCAACAAATTCAGGAAGCGATTCCGCTTTACCTTCGGGTGCTCGAACTCCAGCCGGATGATTTGAATGCGCGGGAAAAACTGGCGACCGGCTTCGTTCTGACCAATCAACGCGACAAGGCGATCGAAATGCTGCAGGAAATTATCAAGCAGCATCCGGAAAGATATCAGCCTTACGATTTGCTGGCCCAGCTTTTGGATGATGGCGCGCGCGCCTTGGAACGGAACAACCAGCCCGAGCAGGCGAAAGCGCAATTCGCCAAGGCAGCGGCGAATTACGAGCAAAGCCTGCTCATCAATCCTGGCAGGGCCAACACCTACCTGCGCCTCGCGGAGTTGCTCATTGTGCCGATGAAGGAAAGCGAACGGGCGGTGAAGATTCTTACCGAAGCGCGCCTGCGATTTCCCAACGCGCCGGAGTTCACCTATTTCCTGGCCATCGCGCAGCGAGAGGCCAAGCATCCTCAGCAGGCAGTCGTCACTTTTGAGGAAGCTCTCAACGAAGCTCAGGCGGTAAACGAGGAAGTTCTCACCGCGCGTTTCTATTTCGATTATGGCGCCGCGGCGGACCAGGCGGGGCTCTATGACAAGGCCGCGGATCTGTTTCGGAAATCGATCTCGCTCGATCCGACGAACGCCGCCGAAGCCTACAATTACGTCGCGTTTATGTGGGCCGAGCACAACTTACATCTCGACGAAGCCGAAGACATGGTCCGGCGCGCCCTCCAGTTCGACCCCAACAACGGCGCGTATCTCGATACCCTCGGCTGGGTTTATTTCCGCAAGGGGAAATTTGAAGAAGCTCTCGCCGAATTGTTGCGCGCGTCTGAAAATTTGGCGAAACCCGACCCGGTCGTTCTGGAACACCTTGGCGATACTTATTCAAAACTGAACCGGATCGCGCAGGCGCTCGATTTTTGGCAAAAGGCGATGGCCCTCACTCCGGAGAATAAATTGCTCGCGGAAAAGATTGAGAAAACCAGAACAACAATAAGCAAGGGACCACCGTCGAAAATCAATCGCTAAGCGACAGACGCGGCCGGGTTGCCGAAACCGGCTGACGCGACAGCATGACAAAATATCCCACCACATGGCAGCGAAAGACGATGTGGGCTGCGCTCACGGCGTTTTTTATCGTCGTGCTCATCACGATCGGTTGCTCACTCGTTTGGATTACCGCGACCGTGGTCGGATTCATCCAGCCCATCCTGATCCCGGTGGCGATCGCGGTGATCCTGGCCTACCTCCTGGATCCGGTAGTCACCTGGATGTGTCAGCGAGGGCTCGGTCGCACGAAGGCCGTCGTCGCGCTCTTCGCTATCGCATTTCTCTCCATCGGTGTTCTGGTCGCCTGGCTGACCCCCATTGTCTCGATGCAAGCTACGAATGTTGGGCGCGAATTACCTCAGTATACCCAAAAAGCGCGCGATACGCTGGTCGATCTCATCTACAAGTACGACCACACGTTTGGCGTTCCGGGGCCGAAACAGACCAAGAGCTCCTCGCCAACTTCCACCCTGTTGAACTGGCTCTTTGCCGCGCCCACGCCAGCTCGCTCCGCTACGCCTTCGCCGCTGGCGGAAGCCTCTCCAACTCCTCCTCCTCGGGAGGAAATTGGCCCGGCGCCCGAGAAAATCACCATCGCGGATCGGCAGCGCATTCAGGCCTGGGTCCAAAAGCAGTTGCCGAATTTGGAACGCCAGTTGCCCTACATCAGCGAAAAGATTTGGGCCATTCTTAAGCAAAGCATCGGCGGCTTCCTCGGCGTCACCGGCTTTCTTCTCAGCCTCGTGATGGTGCCGATCTATTTGTTTTTCCTGCTGAAAGAGAGCCCGGCCATTGAACGACGCTGGCGGGAATATCTGCCTCTCCGTAATTCGCCATTGAAGAACGAGGTAGCCGCGGTCCTCTCCCAGATTAATAACTACATCGTCGCCTATTTTCGCGGCCAGCTCCTCGTCTGCCTGATTGATGGCACTCTAATCGGCACCGCTCTCTTTCTCTACGGATTGAATTTCGCGCCCCTTATCGGTGTTCTCGTTATCATCCTGACGATGATCCCCTACATCGGCATCGTCGTTTGCTGGGTTCCCGCTGTCTTGATCGCCTTCGGCCAATGGGGGGATTGGACGCATCCCCTTGTGGTGACCGGCATTTTCATCATTGTCCAGAATCTGGAGGCCATTTTCATCGCTCCGCGCATTGTCGGAAATTCCGTTGGTCTGCATCCAATGACAGTGATCGTTTCCATTTTCGTCTGGGGGTTGCTTATCGGCGGTTTGCTCGGGCCGATCCTGGCTGTCCCGCTGACGGCGACAGTCAAAGTCCTTTTAGCCCGCTATGTCTGGGGCCGGCGCCTGCGGGAAAAGGTGGCGGACGGCGTCGAGGAAGTTCCCGTCGTAAAACGCACGGAGCATGCGGCCCAGGCGTAGTTCCGAGCGTATCATCCTCGAACGTAGTCGCGGCAGTTGCATTCGCGCCTGCATGCAGGGATAGACTTCCGCAATGACCGAGCATGTTCGACGCACCCGGCGAAAACGCCGGGTGAAAAGAGGCCGGAGCGAACGCCTTGCGTTTACGCCGGCGCGCATTGCGATCTGCGCTATTTCCCTTGCGGTGGGGTTCGCGTTTGGCTTCGCCATCCTTACCTACGGACCGCAGGCCTACAGAAACTGGCGCGAATCAAATTCGTTGAAACGGGCGTCGGCGATGCTGGCAAAAGAAGACTTCGACGGGGCAACGCATGCGGCTCGTGAGGCCCTGGCCCTTCATCGCGATTCGTTGGCCGCCCTCTATGTTTTGGCTGAAGCGAGTGAAAAACAAAACCGCCCGGAGACGGTGGCGTGGCGGGCGCAAATTGCCCGGCTCGAACCGGAAAACCTCGATAGCCAGCTTAATCTTGCCTCAG
>JBAPMH010000649.1:0-1681 GCA_049278515.1 Chthoniobacterales bacterium | reverse complement strand
GCGCTCCTTTTGGCAAAGTTCCTTGTGCAATTGCACCACTCGCGAGGCGCCATCTGTCTTGTCGGACGGCGCCGATTCGACGTTGCCCTCAAAGGCCGCGATCTCGTACGCAACCGGGATGCGCAGCTCCCAATCGAGCCAGTGCACGAGGAGATCGGTCTGGGGGAGCTCCACTGCGATCTGTCCCGACACCGGTTTGAAAGCGGGCTTTTTCGCGGTGTAGGAAATGGCGACCGCGCTGACCGCCTTACCGCTCGGGAGCGGAAACTCGATGATGTGTTCGCCGCGATCGATTGGCTTTACGGGCTTGCCGTCGATATCCGAGGCGACCAATTCGCAGCCTTCCGGAAGATCGATCCGCCAGCTCAGCGCGCGCTCGTGGCGAATCGAGTAGTTGATCTCGGTCAGCAAGGCGCCATCGGAAACGATTCGCGTCTTTGCATTCGCCGTCTCCACCACCGCCTGCGCCGTTTCCACCAAAGGCAGCCACTTCGCTGTGAGCGGCACGTCACCAAGAAAGACCAGGTAGCTTTTTCCGCTGACTTTTTGGACGAGCCAGGGAGGTAATTGCCGCGGCCCCGCGGCGGGTGCCTGGGTGGTAAGGTCCAGCCCCGGCTCCGGCACGACCACAAAAAGAGGCGGAACATTTTCGCCTTCGATCAATCGCGGCGATTTCAGGTTCCATTCCCCGCCGGTCAACGGCTGGGCGAAATGATATTCAACTTCCACCTCGCGCCGGAGGATATCGCGTGTCTGCCAGCGCAGGTGCACCCGCCGGCTCTGGTTCTCAGCCGTGGTCGCCTGCCAATCCCCCAGATCGCGTCCGGTAATCGTGGAAATCTCAACGCCGGGCGGAAACTCGATCTCCATGGCCAGGCCCGCGCCTTGATCGGTATTCGCGGCGAGGCGCGCGGAGTAATTCAGTTTGCCGTCACCAAATTGGACAAGCGCCTGCGTATCCAGCCGCCATCGGCTCGGCGCCGGCGGAACGATCGGCTTGTCCGGAATCAGATCGAATTCCAGTTGTTCCTGGGGCGGCAAACGGAAGCTGGCGCGATCCTTTTCGGCGGCGAGCTGGGTTGCATCCGCGAGACGGACCATCTGTTTTTCCGGAATGCCAGCGACGGACAGGGTGTTGATCGAAGCGGGCGAGGTCGAGAGCCGGAAGTGCCGGCCGTCGGTAGTGCCGGTCAATTGGATCGCGAACTTGATCCGAAGCTTTTGTTTTCCGGGCCGATTTGTGACCAACGCATAATGACCCTCGCGAACGATCAATTGCACATCGGCCGGTTCGACTTCATCGATCTGGGTTTGCGCTCCGAGCAGCGGAATGACCGTCCATTCGTCCGTAAAACTTTGGGCTTCATATTCCACGACGCCCGTCGCCTGTTCGCCTTTGAGGGTGAGTTGATAGCGCGCGGCCAGGAGCGTGGCCTCGACGGGAGGTTTGCGCTTCTCAGGCGTCTCGCGTTGCGCCGCCTGCCAGAGCGCTTTCAACTCCGGGTAAGGCAGCGTCACCTGGGCTTCCTTCAAATCCGGAGCCGGGGACTCCGCGGCGAACGCCAGCACCACGAGAGCGAGCCCTGCGATCTGAGCACAAATGTGTTTAACCATGCCCTAGATTCGCGCGTGGTTGTGAAGCCTTGATGAAGCTGGCGTGAAACTTCGATGAAGTTTCATG
>JBAPMH010000648.1:0-6421 GCA_049278515.1 Chthoniobacterales bacterium | reverse complement strand
ACGCAACCGCAATGTGGGGATTGCGGCTGTATTGCGGCGCATTGAACTCCTGCAGTGCCGAGAGGGAAAGGGGCGCAACGAGGTTACCCGGGCTTCGTACCACTAATGAGTTGTTAGTCAAACTTATGTGGACATGTGCGCCCGACCTATAATCTCGATGTAGCACGGCGTTGAATACGGCCTCCCTAACAGCCTTGATCGGATATTCGGGCTCCCGGATGCGATCAAGGCCCCGAACTTCAGTAAAATACTTAAAGTGATCCTTAACAAACGCGTCGAGGTGATCGCGAAGAAAAATTAATGGCCCACTGAAATCGACTTGTGTCGTACGGTTGGCTCGAATTGCTTCAATGGAAAGTCGGCATTGTGGTAAAATGTCCGCTGGAGATTCAGCAAACAGCACAATGCCGGCGACGGTAGGCACAAGGCGGCCATCGACATCAGCCACATATTGAAGGTTTTTCAGAAGCGTCCAAAGTTCGTCGGAGCCGAAGCGCATATCGATTTTGCGGTGTTTAAGATATATGGTTACCGCCTCGGACGACAAGACGTCGACGCCCACATGTTTGACTGCATGGAGTTCAGTTGTGGACGCTCCCTCGAACTGTTGTTGTACAGGGGCAGAACCCTTGTAGTTCGTCCAGTAGGTAACGAATGAAGCGTTGGCGTCCTTTATCTCGGCCGCGAGGTCGACGTCAAAGAAACCGACGTTTACATGGTGATCCAAAAGGTACTGAATCCCCCGTCCCGTAATATCGGGGTTTGGGTCCGTCATTCCGATAAACACGCGGCTAACGCGCGCGCTAATGATGCGTTGAGCACACGGATTCTTTGGGGCTGTCCGTTTCGTGCAAGGTTCAAGAGTGACGTATAGGGTTGAGCCTTCCAGGTTCGAATTGCCTAGTTGGCGTTCGATCAACGTAAACTCAGCGTGGTCTCCAACCCGAAGTCCGCCACGGTGAGCAGCGCCGAGCTGAATTCAATCACTTCCTACAAGCACGGCGCCAACGAGTGGATCGGTCTTCTCGGTGTGCTCGGATCGCGACTTATGCATTTCGGCGATCGCGAGCTGCATAAAACTGCGTTCACTTATGTTTGAACCTGAATTCTTCGGGGATCTGGCCGGACGCTTCTCCATGTGGCATGCCTTGGACGAATGTCGCCTACTGCTTTTCGGCGGCGAATTTTATTGTCGATTTGAGGATTTTGGCTTTGCCGGGGCTCGCGAATCCGAGGACGACGGTGCGGGTGGCGGTAAGACTGCCGCCTTCGCCGTCTACGATGGTTTCGATTTCGACGAGGAGGGATCCGTCCTTTTGCCAGCCGTTGGCGCTGGTTGAATCGAGTTGGTTGACGTGCGGAAAGTTTTTTCCTTTCTTGGCCTTCTCCGGAATGTCGATCGACAGATCGGGCAGTTTGATCTCGCGAAAGACAGAGCCGTCTCGCATAAACACGAAGAGCGACGACCCGCGCTTCCAAAGGAGGGCGGTCAGGGCGAACGCTTTTGAATCGGGGCGCCACAGCACTTGTTCCATGGTGAAACGCGCGCTCGGGCCCAAGTCGGGATCGGACTCGGCGACAGTCTTTACGACTTTGCCCGACGCTTTCTCGATCAGGTCGTAGGTTTGTTTCTCGTCTTCCGCCGTGCTGCCGCCGTAGCGGAAGGCGAATCGGCCGTCAGGCGAGGGGAATTCGATTGTCTTCTTCGGCGTGTCTTCTGTTTCTTCGCCGCGGACCAAACTGGGGCCGCCAAGCAGTAGTCCCAGGGCAATAAGGATTCTCGCTAGTTTGGTCATCATGCAATGTGAATGGTGATCTGTGATAGGTGAATTGAGTTGTTGCAGGCGAGTACTATTCACCAGTCACTGATCACTCTTCACGTCGGAGATCCCAACTCATAAGTCGTGATCTCGAACCGGTGTCCGTCCGGGCTGCGGAAATAGATCGAGTGCGAGATCTCGTGGTCTTGGAAATCGAAGGGCACGCCACGGCTCTTCAAGTCCGCCTGGGCGGCGAGAAAGCCTTTTCGATCGGCGCGGAACGCCAGGTGCAACATATCGATGTCATTCGATGGCCGCTGACCGGCGGCCGCTGACTTGGGACTGTCGCGGCGTGGGAATAACGCGATCGCTGTCGTTCCTTTGCCCACGAAGACAGGGATGCCGTCCCACATTCCCTCGAAACGCCGCTCGAAACCGAGCACGTCGACGAACCAGTCGGCAGAGCGTTCAACGTCGGCGACGGCCAGGGCGACGTGATCGATTCCTTCGAGCGTCAGCATGGAAGCTAGAAAACAGTGACGAGTGACGAGTGACAAGTGACAAGTTGGAGCGGGGCGCTCCCGTGCTGCCGGACCGCGGCTTTGGGAAGTCATCGAGCGATCCGGCGGCTGCCGGACTCGATCCACCTGCTACTTTCGACGAGACGTCGACTATTTCCGGCGAAGGGGAACGATGATTTCCTGGTCGCGGCGGGAGAGGATGACGCGGCCGTCTTCGATGGCTTTGACCGTCAGCTGGTAAGTTTGATTGCCGAGCTGGAGGCCAAACTGCTGCCCTTCCTGCATCACTTTCCCATTGATGATGGCGAAATGGGCGCCCTGATCTAGCGTGATGGAGCTGACCAGGAAGGCCGAAGGAAGAATATCCGGTCCGCTGTGTTCCGTCGTCTGGGTCCGGACGACCGGCTTCCAGCCGATCGGCCAAAATGGATTCCGGCCGCTGGCATCCATCGTGAAGGAGGACTTGTTCTTCAGTTCGATGGCGACGGTCTCTTCCGCGCTATAGGCGCGAGCCAGGGCAAGCGAAGCCAGGATCAGGATCGTGGAGATGGTTTTCATCGTTTCAAAAGCGCGGTGCTCGCGTTGATGCTCACTTGCTGAAACTGCGGATCTTCCGGCATCGCGTGAATGGTGAGGCGCATGATGGAAAGAAGCGGCTCACTGTTTTCCAAGCCGGCCACGGCCTTGCCCAAAGTTGAAAAATCGGTTTGAGGCAGGTCGATCGCCCAATTGTAACGCATCCAACCGGAGAGATCGGCCTCCTTGTAAGCCACGCTGCTTTCGAGGCGAGCGGAGGCCTTGTCGATCTCCTGGTTCGCGAAAAACGCCTTTATCCGGGGCGGAAACCAGGCGATGGGGGCGCCTTCCGGGCTGAGGGCTTTTAGCGCGGCAAAGCGCGTCGTGGCGTTGGTCGCCTGCCTTTCGAGATTGGCCGTCTTGGCCATCTCGCTCTTCGAGCTGGCAATTTTGTTCTGAACATCCGCAATCGTGGACAGCATTGAATCGCGGCTCGTATTGAGCGGTCCCAGGAAAAAGCTGAAGTAGACGTAGAGGAGCACGAAAAAACCGATCGTGCTCAGCGCCAGTTTCTGGATCTGGTCTTTACTCAGCTTTACGTTTTTCATGGCTTGGGAGTGCGGGCTCGCGGGGGCGGCGCAGCCTTGACCGCGGCAGTGGTGAAAGTGACGCTCAAGCCAAAGTGGGCCATGCTCAGATTGGACCCGCCAATGTTCACAATGGTATCAAGGTCCTCGAGCGTTTTGAACTCCACCTTGGTCTCGTTGTAACCCTGCCCGAGCTGTTCCAGGAGGAGCTGGCGCAATTCTTCCGCGGCCGCCCGCGGTTCCCGGCCGGCGGCGAGTCCTTCAATGGTCACGCTGATCTTATTATCTTCGAGAACCGTGCCGTCGATGCTGGTCACCTGCGCGTTGAGCGCGACGCAGCGTGAAAGTTTTTCCAGAAAAGGGGCCCAGAAAAAGCGGCCGTCGATAATTCCGTCGAGCACCTTGGTTGTGCTAATGATGCTGTTCAATTCCTGCGAACGCTTCTGGGCCGCCGTGACTTTCGGTTCCACCTTGGCCCAATCGCGCTGGACCTGGCCGAGCCGGTTCCGAATTTCCAGGGTCTTGTAGGCATTCCACATGTAATAGACGAGCATGAGGGCTCCAAGCGCTCCGAGCACCATCATCCCGATCTTGAGCGGATCGCGCTGGCGCTGCCGTTGTTCGAGGATCTCCTCGTGGAGGAGGTTGAGGTGAAGAGCCATGCGCGCGGATTAGTTTCTCAGATATTCAAACGCGGCTCCGCAGGCGACATTGAGGGAGACAAATTCATCCGGCAGGGCCTGGCGCTTCTCCGGTGGCAACGCCACTTCACAGGTTTCGAGCGGATCCCAGATTTCACAGGGCAAGCTCAGCTCATCGCTCAGCGTTTGCAGGATCGTTTCGGTGCGGGCGAGGCCGCCGGAAACGAAAATGCGGTGAATGTTCTGCTCGTGCTGCCCTTCAAAAAATCCAATTGAGTTGCGAACTTCAGTGGCCAGGCGGCCGAGGGACGCGCGGCAAATATCGGCCATTCCGGCGTCGCCTTCCTGCATCATGAGCCGTGCGGCGTTGGCATCGAGCGCGCCGTCCGCTGTCAGGGCCTGAGTTAACGCCTTGCCGCCGTAATCGATGCTGCGAACCAAAACGAGCTCCTTCTTGCTGCCGATCAGGACCGTGCTTTGGAGATGGCCCATGTCGAGGAGGAGGAAGGCGTCCTTTGCGAAAATGTCCGGATAGGCAAACTCGAAGGCGTTGAACGAGCAGACCGGCGCCAGTTGAAGAATGTCCGCTGCGACCCGGGTCTTGCTGCAGGCCTCGGAAATCTGTTTCACGGTCGGGCGCAACATTCCACCCACGAGATACTTCGTTTTTTCGACCCCGTTTTGGGCCGGCGCGGCCTCGGCCGCCTCGGGCGAGCCGTTGAGTCCATGACCGTTCGGTCCGTCCGCCACGACCGGAGCGCAATCGAGAACGAAATCCTTACATTCCTGATTCAAGACCGCGAGGCCGTTGAGGCGGAGCGCATTGCGCAGCAGGTCAATAGGCGTGTTCGGCTGCTCGATGATGCGAAGGAGCGAGCCGGGATCGGAGACGGCGATGGCGCATCCTTTGGCGCTGCCGCCAAGATCCTTGAACAAAAGCTTAAGCTGTTGAGCGAGTTGCTCCGGGGTATTGAGTTCTTCCGGGACTTCCCGGGAGGCGTAGCTCGTCAGGACAAATCGTTCGTCACTTTTTCGCTGGAGTAAGACTCCTTTGAAAATGTGCTTTCCGAGATCGATGCCAAAGACAGAGTTTCCGCGCCGCGCCATGGTGGTATTCCTGTGTAAAGCGGGAACCGTGCCGACAGCCGCCCTTTCTATTGGGAAAAACCCGTAGAATGGACGGGCCTGAGTGGGAAATAGTGTCCCAAATTTTAGCCGGAAAAGGCGCGAAATCCGAAGAATTGGCGCTCTTTGATGATTTTCGTCACCTCCGGCGGCACCATCTGTTCCCAGGCCGGGTCGCCGGACTGCAATTTTACGAGCGCGTCCGGCGGATAAATGCGCAGAAACTCCGGTTTATAATCGGTGATTTCCTGGATGAATTCGTTGTCGATCAGATAGCGATAGAGCGATTGCAAATTGGGCGCGACCTCGAGTTTCCGGGCCGTGATCAACTCGCCCGTCTTCTCATCGATCATCGGATAGACGTAAAGTTTCAACGCGCTCTTAAACATGCGCCCGAGCGCTTCCAGGATTCCACCTTCGAGATTGAGATAATATTTTTCATCGAAAATTTCCATCAGACTCGGCAGCCCCATGACGAGTCCAATCATCCGGTTCGTATAGCGCGCCAGGTAGGAGGCTAGCCGGAAATATTCGCCAAATTTCGAGATCATCACGGTTCGGCCGAGCGCGCCCAGAATGTCCACCCGGGCGAGGAAATCCGCGTGGTTCAGCTGGCCTTCGGAGAGCAGATTTTCGAGGGTCATCTCCATGAGGACAACCAGATCGCCTTCCGAGCAGTTGGAATGCTTGAGGAAGGCGGTCCGCGCGCCGTTCAACATATCGTTGGTCGCGCAGGTGACCGGCCGGAAACTGCCGCGCTCCACGAGGATGGCCTTTTTGTAGAGAAGGTCGGCAGCCTGGACCATCTCACCATTCGCGTTGAAAATGACCGCGTCGGTCAATCCCTGGCTGACGAGCTGCAGGCTCATCAAACGGTTGTCCACCGCGGCGTAGGCAGGGCCGGAAAACTTGATCACGTCAACCTGCATCCGATTGGGCGCAAGATTCTCCTGGAGCGATGCAATCAGCTTCTCCGGCTGGGGATGATAGAAGGCGCCAAAGAGGAGATTGACGCCGATAATCCCGAGCGCTTCCTGCTGATCGACGTTTGATTCATCGAGCATCCGGACGTGGACGGTAATCTGGCTCGGTTCGCCGCGGGGCTCTTCCTGAAACCGCACCCCGAGCCAGCCGTGGGACTCGTTGTGTTGTTTGAAACTGCGCGCCGCTACCGTGTCCGCGAAAACAAAAAAGGTTCGGAAGCCGCCGAGCTTTTCGTTAAGCCGTTCGATTAACAGATTGTATTCGTGGTCCAGCATCGTCTGAAGACG
>JBAPMH010000647.1:0-18998 GCA_049278515.1 Chthoniobacterales bacterium | reverse complement strand
GCCAAAGATTGGGGAAAACAACACGGCGCGGCAACGTTCGCTCAACCGAAACTGCTGCACCTGTTGACGCGACCATTCGTAATCCTCGCGCGAACCGATCACGAACTTCACTTCATCACGCTCGGTCAGATGCTCGATATTCGAGAAAAGATTGCGCTCGCACTCGCCGCTCCCGGGCGTCTTTAAATCCATGATGCGGTGCACGCGCGGATCGACGGCAGCGATATCGTGCGCGCCGCTGGTTTCGAGCAGCACAGTGTGGCCGGCATCCGCCAGCCTCGTCATCAGCGGCAACACGTTTTTTTGGAGGAGCGGTTCGCCACCCGTGATCTCCACCAGCGGACAGCGAAACTCCGCCACGGCCGCAACAATCTCTTCGAGGGTCTGCTTTTTCCCTTCGTAGAACGCGTATTCCGTGTCGCAGTAAGTGCAGCGCAGATCGCAAAAGGTGAGCCGAACAAAGACACATGGTTCCCCGGCCCAGGTGCTCTCTCCCTGGATCGAGTGATAAATCTCATTAACGGTGAGCGTTTGCCGGCGCTCTGTCTCTGTTTCTTCCATTCGGCGTTGGACGTTAAGCGTTGGGCGTTCGACGTTTTCCTCTCTTCGGAAACTATCTCGAATGCTCAATCGAATCGACCACTGTTTCGCCGGGCTCCGTTCCCGGAACGAAAAGGCCTTTATCGCCTACATTTGCGCGGGCGACCCCAACCTTGCGCGCACGGTCGATCTCGCTTTGGCCCTGGACCAAGCCGGCACCGACATTCTCGAACTCGGCATCCCATTTTCCGATCCGTTGGCCGATGGCCTGGTGAATCAGCTCGCCGCCCAGCGCGCATTGGAAGCAGGGGCCACCGTGCAGGGTGTGCTCGATTGCGTCCGGCAAATTCGCCAACGCTCGCAAATCCCGATCGTTCTCTACACTTATCTGAACCCGATCTTTCAATTCGGATTCGAACGATTTCACCGCGAGGCGGATCAGGCAGGAGTCGATGGACTTCTGATCCTCGACCTTCCACCGGAGGAAGAAATTGCACCTGCGGCTAATCGACCGTTACACATTCACCTGATCGCCCCGACGACGCCGCCAGAACGTATGGGGCGAATCTGCGCGCAAGCGGCGGGGTTCATCTACTATGTCTCGCGCGAAGGTGTAACTGGGGTGCAAAGCGATGTCGCGTCATCGCTCGGGGAACGCGTCGGCGAAATTCGGCGCCACACGAATCTGCCGATCGCTATCGGCTTCGGAATTTCGACGACGGAACAAGCCCGCGAAGTCGCGAGTTTCGCCGATGGCGTAGTCGTCGGCAGCGCGATCGTGCAGAGAATCAGGGAGAACGAAACGCGGCCGGATTTCGCGGCGTCAATCAGAGACTTTGTCGCGCCGTTAGTTGCCGCAGTGAAGAACCATTGAGCCCCAAGGAGGGGCGCTTTCCAAACCGCCCGAGCCTTTGGTGTAGCGACGGCGGTCTGTCGCCGTACCAACGCGAGGCATGTATCATGGCCGGTTACGCCGACAGAGCGGCGTCGCTACACCAAGACAAATGGTCCCGCGACTGCGGGATAAACCGCCGCTCCTTGCCGCGCGATTCCGAGCCGCGCTTCATCGAAGCATCACCACCAGCCCCGCGGTGAAAACATCATGCTCCTGATCATGATCTTGCTCCTGATCTTGCGATCTCGCGCCGCTCGCTCAAAAGAGCATGAGCACGAGCGCGCTGCCGCGCTCCTTACATCCCGCACTTCTCTTTCGCTTCCTCGTAGCTCGACTTTGCGCTCAGCAAGCTCGCCAAATACTTGTCGACCGGCGGCGCCGTCAGAGCCCGGGACAAGTTCGCGGGCGCATCCAGCCGCGAGAAAATCGCGTGCACGATCTTGGCCCGGGGCACGCTTTTCTCGCCATACCCGGTCGGAATGTTGCTCGACCAAAACCGGACGTAATCGAGACCGGCTTTTCTTTCCATGCCCAGATAAATCACCGAATGGCCATGTTCGGCCCGCCCGACTTCGGGCGACCAAAAGATTTTCATGAAATCGCCGGGCTGGGCCGCGGCAAAGTCATCAAAGTTTTCCCCGAGGTCCATCTCATGAAACAACCGCGCGGTGCCCGGACCGTTGGCATTCCACCGGCCCCAGATGCCTTCGCCGTCGCGCTGATTGCGAATGAGGAGACTCTCGAGCGTGGCATGGTCCAGGGTCAGGGCGCCCCGCGCCCGGAGGGCTTCGATGGTCTTGATGAAAACCAGGTAGGTCGCGCCGGAACAATAGCTCGGAGACGCGGCATCGGGCACGACCGAAAAAATGCCCGATTCAAAATGGGCGGCCGATTGCAGGCGAATTGTCGCAACCCGCGACGCGGAATAGCGGCCGCCTGACGGCATGGCGTGGATCTGGTCGAGGATGAGGCCATTGTATCGGCCGGGAGCCAGTTGGGCCTCCGAAGCGCCGCGCGCGCAAACCAGAACAAGAATTGTGGCCAGGAACTTTCTCAAAGTGCTTCGCAAAACCAATAGAACCTGAAGGCCGATAAGCAACCAAGGAGGGGCGCTTTCCAAACCGCCCTCTGTTTGACCTGTAGCGACGGCGCTCAGTCGCCGTACGAAGGCCTCGATTGCAATTGAAGCGGGTTTACGCCGACAGAGCGGCGTCGCTACATCAAAATTCGGTCCCGCAACTGCGGGATAAACCGCCGCTCCTTGTTTGGCTTCCGCCGCACTTTGTGGTAACCAAACTTCCCATGCTGCGTTTCACCAAGATGAACGGCGCCGGCAACGATTTCGTGATGCTCGATAATCGCCTGGGCGATTTGCAGCTGGCCGCCGATCAAATTTCGCGAATTTGCGATCGTCACCGCGGTGTCGGGGCCGATGGAGTGCTGATCCTGGAGCGGGCCGCCAACGGCGCGGATTTTCGGATGCGTTACTACAACGCCGACGGCGGGGAAGCGGAAATGTGCGGCAATGGCGCCCGCTGTTTTGCGCGCTACGCCAGCCGCGTGGCGGGCCCGATGAACGAATTGTCTTTCGAGACGCCGGCAGGTGTAATCGGCGCCGAACTGCAAGGCGACCTCGTGCGCCTGCAGATGAGCGAGCCAAAAGAGATGCGCCTCGGGATTACCATTCCGCTGCCCGACCAGGAGCTGGCCGCGCATTTTGTAAACAGCGGGGTGCCGCACGTCGTTGTCCCGGTAGATGACCTGGAAAAGGCGGAGGTGCGCCGACTCGGCGCCGCGGTGCGCCGCCATGAACTCTTTGCGCCCAAAGGGACGAATGCAAATTTCCTGTGTGAACGCGGCCCGCGACAAATTGCGATCCGCACCTATGAACGCGGCGTCGAAGATGAAACCCTGGCGTGCGGGACGGGAGTCGTCGCCAGCGCGTTGATTTTTTCAGCCGTTAACAATGTCGAAGGACCGATCGACGTCCTCGTCCGGGGCGGGAACGAGTTGCAGGTCGGTTTTGAGAAGGCCGGTTCTGAATTCAAGAATGTGACGCTGACCGGCCCCGCCGACTTTGTTTTTGAAGGAACCATCGATATCTAGGCAACGGATATGTTAGCCACAGATCGACACGGATCAGCACGGATGGAGGAGGCAAGCCCTCGTTCCGAATCCGTGTTTCATCCGTGTAAATCCGTGGCCTAATACCAATCGCAATGTTTCGAGGAACCTACACCGCGCTGGTTACCCCTTTCCGCGACGGCGAGATCGACGTGCCGGCCCTCGAATCGCTGATCGAAGGTCAAATCGCGGACGGCGTCAGCGGCGTGGTCGCGGTCGGCACCACAGGGGAGTCGCCGACGCTCTCGGCCGCGGAGCGCGAACAGGTCATTCGGGTCACGGTTGAGATTGGGAAAGGGCGTTGCCAGGTGCTCGCAGGGACGGGATCAAATTCCACCACGGCGGCGATCGCAGCCACTCGGGCGGCGGAGAAAATGGGAGTCGATGGAATGCTGATCGTGGCGCCTTATTACAACAAACCGAGCCAGGAAGGTTTGTTCCGTCATTTCCAGGCGATCGCGCAGGCGACCAGCGCGCCCATCATGCTTTATAACATTCCCGGCCGCTGCGGAGTGGATATTGGCGCGGAAACCGTCGAGCGGCTAGCCATGGATTGCGCGAATATTGTTTCGATCAAGGAAGCCAGCGGCAGCGTCGATCGTGTCAGTGATTTGCGGGCGCGGTTGCCCGAGGCCTTTACCATCTTGAGCGGCGACGATGGCCTGACGCTGCCTTTTCTGGCGGTCGGCGCCGTCGGAGTGGTCAGCGTCGTCTCGAATCTTTTCCCGGCGGAAATCGGCATGCTGGTCCAGGCTTTCCGGGCGGGCGATACGACAAGCGCGCGCGAGATGCACCTCAAGTTGTTGCCTCTCTTCAAGGATTTGTTCATCGAACCGAACCCCGTGCCGGTGAAAACCGCACTTTCGTGGCGCGGCGCGATGACCGCCGATTGCCGTTTGCCCCTTTGCGAGATGACCGCCGCGAACCAGGCTCGGCTGCGCAAAACGCTCGCGGCCTTTGAGGGAACCGAGTGAAAACGCCTGTGCGCGTTCTTCTCATCGGCGCGAAAGGCCGGATGGGACAGGCAATCGCGGCCGCGGCGGCGAACGCCCAGGCCGAGATAGTGGCCGGCCTCGACCTCGGCGAAGATATTGAACCGCACATCAGCAACTGCGACGTCGTCATTGATTTCAGTCACCCGAATGCGAGCAGCGGACTCAGTCGCGCTTGCCGCGAGGCGATGAAGCCCGCGGTCATCGGGACCACCGGCCATTCGAAAGAAGAGCGCGACTCTATCGAAGCATTGGCTCAATCCGTCCCAGTCGTGTTATCCCCAAATTTCAGCATTGGTGTCAACGCGCTCTTCTGGCTGACGCGAAAAGCCGCGGAGATGCTGGGACCCGATTTCGACCTCGAAGTTCTGGAGATGCATCATCGCCTCAAAAAAGATGCGCCCAGCGGCACCGCGAAGAAGCTCACGGAGATCCTGGCTGAAGTCCGGCAGCTCGATTACGAGACGAACGTTGCGCATGGACGCGAGGGGTTGGTCGGGGAGCGTCCGGCGGCGCAGATCGGGGTCCACTCAATTCGCGGCGGCGATGTGGTCGGCGATCATACCGTGACGTTTGCCGGCCGGGGCGAACGGCTCGAGCTCATCCACAAAGCTTCCAGCCGCGACACTTTTGCCGCCGGCGCCCTCCGCGCCGCGCACTGGGTTATCGGAAAACCCGCGGGCCTCTACTCGATGGAAGATGTCCTCGGATTGTAGCGCGAATCTCGGTGTAGCGACGCCGCTCTGTCGGCGTAAACCCGCTTCAATTGCAATCGAAGCCTTCGTACGGCGACCGAGCGCCGTCGCTACAGATAGAAGCACCGGCGGACGTTGTAGCCCGAATCGTCGGGGTTGTAGCCGGGATCGTCGATCCCGGTCCGTTTACGCAGCGAGACCGCGATCATCGATCGCGGCTACAGCATGAGAGCCGGAGTAGCGCTCGGAACTAATCTCGGTGACCGCCTGGCGAACTTTCGCCGGGCGCGCCAGGAGATTGAGGCGCTGGATAATGTCTCCGGGCCGATCCTGGCCTCGGCGATTTATGAAACCGAGCCGGTAGGCTGCGAGCCCGGCGCGCCGGCGTTTCTGAACGCCGTGATCGAATTCGAGTATGCAGGCTCGCCGCAGACATTGCTGAGCGAACTCGGAGCGGTCGAGCGCTCCCTCGGCCGGCCCGCCCAACACAAAAAAAACAGCTCGCGCCCGATCGATCTCGACCTCCTCTATTTCGGACCCACGGAGATTGCGGAAGCCGGTCTCCGCTTGCCGCATCCGCGAATGACAGAACGTCAATTCGTCCTCAGACCGCTGGCCGATATTCAGCCCGACCTGATTCTCCCGAATCAAACCGAACCAGTCCGGTCGCTCCTCGACCGGCTGCCTGATGAACCCGCAGTGGTGCGTCTCGATTTGGGATGGTAGGCTCCAGCCCCATGGAAGATTTCCGGGAGCGAAAACGGCGCGGCGACCGCATCACGGCGCTCACAGCCTACGATTACCCGACGGCCCGCCTGCTCGATGAGAGCGGCATCGACGTCATCCTGGTCGGCGATTCGGTGGGCATGGTCGTCCTTGGATATGACGACACCACCGAGGTCACCCTGGCCGAAATGATTCATCACACCAAAGCGGTCGCCCGCGGAGTGAAGCGGGCCCTGCTCGTAGCCGATCTTCCCATTCATACCTACGACGACCCGGCGCAGGCCGTGGCGACCGCGCGAGCGTTGATCGCGGCCGGTGCGCAGGCTGTGAAACTGGAGGGCGGCGCCAGCCATGTCCCCCAGATCGAAGCGATCGTCGCGGATGGCATCGCCGTAACGGGGCACATCGGAATGCTGCCCCAGAGCGTTCGCGAAGAAGGCGGCTACAAGGTGAAAGGCCGCACCCAGTCGGAAGCCGCCGCGCTCGTTCGCGACGGGCTCGCGGTAGAGAAAGCCGGCGTCTTCGCCGTCGTCCTGGAGATCGTCAATCCCGAGGCCGCTCGGCAGATTACCAAGGCGCTCGAGATCCCAACCATCGGCATCGGCTCCGGCGAACACTGCGATGGTCAAATCCTGGTGACGCACGATTTGATCGGCTTGTTCCCCTGGTTCACCCCGAAGTTTGTCTCCCCGGAAGCGCGAGTGTCCGAAGAAATCCGGAAAGCCGCCCAGATCTTTATCGCGCGGACGAAGTCCGGCGCGTAGGTGGATCGCGCGCTCCGTCGCGCGATAGTTGGCGCTGCGCCCGCACGGTTGGCGATCGCGCGTCGCTAAGCATCAAAGAGCGGCGATTTGCAATCGCCGTCTTCATAGGTCGGCGGTTTCAAACCGCCGCTCCTTGGGCCTCTCCGCCATCGAGCGACGGAGCGCTCGATCCACCTATTTGACATTGAACGGCAGCTGCCGGTTGCTTTCTAACAGAGCGAAAGACGCATGAAAACCGTCGCTGCGATCGTAGGAGCGTTAGCGTTAATCATTCTTCCCACTGTCCGTTCCGGGACGCTGTTTGATCTGAGGAAATCTATCTCTATCGAAGCAAACTTGGCTGATGACCTTCCCGTTCGGATGCCGCTACGAACCGACTTTTCCCGAATCCAAAGGAAGCGCGATATCTTCATCTCTTGCTTTGATTGCTATACGGGGTTTTTCGCCGACTTGCTCTGGATTAATCTGCTCGATGACTCTGCGATATCGCTCTCCGAAATTTTTGATTAATCGTTCGTTTTCAAATTAGGACAATACCGCAGGCGCAGGTGGATCGTGCGCTCCGTCGCGCGATAGTTGGCACTGCGCCCGCACGGTTGGCGATCGCGCGTCGCCGAGTATCAAGGAGCGGCGATTTGAAATCGCCGTTTTGTTGGCCAGCGGTTTCAAGCCGCCACTCCTTGGGTCTCTCCGCCATCGAGCGACGGAGCGCTCGATCCACCTATTGCCGCCATCGAGCGGTCCGCCGGCTGCGGGACTCGATCCACCCTATTTGACATTGAACGGCTGCTGCCGGTTGCTTTCTAAGCAGTAGAACCAAATGAGGACATCCGAATTTACGGACTTCGAGGAAGCGCTTTTGGAGGGGAGAAAGCAGCGGAACTGGCTGTTCGTTGGCCTCCTGATCTCGCTCGCGCTCCATGGCGCGCTCTGCGGGTATTTTTACCGGACGAATTTCATCTCCACGAATGTCCCGGCTGAACAGCGAATCCCGGTCCCGACTTTCAAGGTCAAAAGCGTCGAGATGCAGACGCTCGACAAGCCGAGCCAGGACCAGACGAATGCCGCGGCCAAGCCGGACCCCGATAAGACCGACGTCCAGTTGCCGGATGAAAAGAAATCGTTCGATCAGCTCCTGGACGATGTCCACGCCAGCGCCGCCCTGCCTGACGACACCCGGGATGTGCTCCCGGATAAACCGCAGGTGGATCAGTCGAATGCCAATTCGGTTTTGACGGAAATCGAACAGAGCTCGGCCCAGACCCTTTCGAAAAGTCCGAACGCGACCCGGGAACAAAATCTTCTGACCGATTCCGCCAGCTCCGGCCGGCCGCAGCCGGCCCTGACCGGGACCGAGCTGGCCACCAGCACCACGATCAAGCGGCCCAATACCTTTACGAAACTGCCGGGCGACAGCGCCGGGCCGAACCGGGCCCGCACCCCCGGGTTCAGCGATCTCGATTCGTTGCTTTCGCAGAAAGGTCCGCTCGGTTCCGGCACGAAATTGCGGATGCCGGACGACCAGCTTTTCGGCTACGACAGCGCCGATTTGCAGCCGAGCGCGATCAGCCAGCTGCAGAAACTTGGGACCCTGATCAAGCGGAACCCGAAAGCGACCTTCACGGTCGAGGGCTACACCGATTCGCTGGGTGCTCCGGAGTACAACCTGGATTTGAGCCAGCGCCGGGCCGACAGCGTGAAGCAGTATCTCGTCGACGTGATGGGGATCAACCCGGCGCAGGTTGAGACCCGCGGATACGGGGCCAGCAAATTCCTTGTCCCACCGCGCCCGGTGTCATTTACCGTCGCTTCGCCCGAAGAACAGATGGAGATTGACCGGCAGCGCCCGAACCGCCGCGTCGTCATCGTCGTCCACACCGACGCCCAGTAAGGCGCAGCCATAGCGGCGCTTTTTGAGCGCCGAATGCTGTCGAGGCAAGGCTGATCGGTGATCAGGGGCTGCAGTGGGCGGCTCCTGGCATAGAAGCGCCAGCGGCGGCCGCGATAGAGGAATCTCTCGCTTTTCCCTCATGGTCCTCCTACTAATTTCAATTACCTATCTCTCGCCTGAAGGGAGCTTTTATAAGAACGCACGCGCAGAAGATCACTGGGCTCCAGTCGCTGGGTCCGCCGAAGCGGGGCCAGATAACCCAAGGCGCCACTCTGAATGCGACCGAGGAGATGCGGCCTCGCGGGGGCGCCAACGGTTGGGCGAAGATGATAGCTCCGCCCATCGTCCAGGAAGCGCTGCTCTCGCCCGGTGAGCCGCTAAGCCAGACCACGCGTAAGTCGATGGAGTCGCGGTTCGGGCACGACTTCAGTACGGTCCGAGTGCATACGGACGAGCGGGCAGCACGGGCTGCGGCCGCAATTGACGCCCGCGCCTTTGCCATTAATCGGGACATAGTATTCGGCGCGCATGAATTCCAACCGCAAAGCGTCCCAGGGCGCCGCCTTCTTTTGCATGAGTTGACGCACGTCGCCCAACGAACCGGCAGCGGTTCGATGCGGCCCGCGGGGAGCGGACCCTTGCCTATCAGCGACGCCAGCGCACCCGCGGAGCAAGAGGCCAGTCGCGTCGCCAGCAAGATAATGTCGGACGGCTCGGTTCCACGCCTGTCGTCGCAAATCTCCGGCGCCGTTATCCACCGGCAGCCCGCGACGACCCGTGTGCTGGAAGCGGAAGCCTCCGCGCCGAAGGATTCAGATCCCCTCGAATTCCCAGACGGCCAGCAAAAGGTCTGGTTGCTGGTCGCGCCGTTGCTGGACAAGACCTACGCAACTTCACCCGCGCCGGCTGAATCGGCGTCTCAAAGGGAAGACAAAAGAAGCGAGGAGGCGGCACAGCAGTCCGACGGGCGGGTCCAGTACGATTCCTCCGCAGTAAAGGATTGTGTTGCCATCATGGAGAAGCTCACGCGCGAAGGGATGGCGTATCTAAATTCCACTGAAGGCAAAGGCTTCCTGACAAGCCTAAAGACAAAGCCCCCAGGGCATGCGCTCCGGTTGTTTGCCGAAAATTGGGACTCTCCCGAACGGGCCGGGGACGAGGGAGCGAAGCAAAGCCAGCAGATAGGGAAGATGAAGGCCTCTGTTCAAAAGCGGAAGAGGATCCGCAAGCAAGCCAAGGCCGATCGTAAGCAAGCCAGGGCCGATCGTTTGGCCGCTGACGCAGAATTGAAAAAAAATAGGCCGATCTACAGAATACGAGTCTTTGTTCGAAAGCAGTGGAAGAAGATGCACCCCGGACCCAAGGAGAACGAAGGGGATCTTGGGCCCCAGGATGGTGGGGTACTCTCGATGATAATGCCATTGTTGGACAAGACTTACTCGAATCCGCTCCCGACCGAGCAGAAATCCAGCGATAAAAGCAAGGCAGCGGGACACCAGGGATTTTCGAACAAATTGGATCAGTACGATCCGGCCGCTGTAAAAGATTGCTTTGGTATCATTGGAAAATTGACAACCGAAGCGAAAACCTATCTGGCCTCACAAGAAGGAAAAGCGCTCGTGGGAATTCTGGGCCAGCTGCCAGAAGGACACGCTGGCCGGCTGCTCGCCGAGTCTTGGCGGGTGCCTGAAGCCTTGCGCACGAACGAACAACTGAAGACGGAAATTAGCCAGAAGTGGCAACTCGCGCAGTACCAGAAAATCTTCGGTCCCAAGACCGGACAGAAGCTCTATGATCTCCTCAAAAAGAACACGTCCAAGGAAGCCCTGACGGACGACATCAGCGACGGTGTCAAGACAGTGTCAGACCCCCTTTGGAAAGGCCAGGAAAAGAAGATTGAGGGTCTGTCGAACGACCCCAACTACACGAGCCAAATGGCGCAAACGGACAAAAAAAACCTTTCTAACGCGCGGGGCATGCTGGGCGAAATCGTTAAAGATTATCTGAAACTCCCTGTACCCAGCTGGTCCTTAGGCACGGCGAGCAGACTCTTGAAAAATCCGTATTTACTCGAGGCTCTTGCCATCGGAGTCGTCAACCCGACCGCGTCGAAGCTTCCGGGCGCGGGAAAAACGAGTTCGCCGCTCGAGGCTATCCTCGGCGATTTCATGAGCAAGAAGGCCGAACAGAGCGCTTCGGTGTCGGTCGGCACGGATAAAAGCAGGTTTCAAGGTAATGTGAAGGCTGGCACCAATCCGCTTAGGCCTGATGACATTCTTTCCGGCGCGGCGCCTTTCAGCCTGGATCTCCTGAACAAATTGAGCGGCGGCCTGACCTTCCGCCCCGGTAAAGGCCGCGAAATGAACACGAAAAATGAATTCGTGTTCAAGTCGCCGGGAACTCCTGGCTCGGCAGTCTCTTCCGCGAAGGGCAGCTTCAAGGTGGATTCGAAGAACAAGCTGGCGGAAAAAAACTTCGTAGCCGAAACCACCTACGAGTACCAACCGACCGCCCTCAAGATGAACGGGATCCAGACGTTCGATGGACAGGAAGGCTCGATCACCTTTGCCGAGGGCTATGCGGTCGACCAGAACGGGACCAAAACAACGTTCGGAGCGGACATTAAAAGCGGCATCTTCACGGAACGGTTCAAAGTGAATCTCCCGAAGAACACCGCCAAACAACACGTCGACGAGACCGCGGTCATCGGGCTTGGTTTTCAACCCCGCGAGGGCGCCTCAGAGAATGCCGATGCGTTGTCATTTGATGCGAACGTCACGCTGAACCTCGCCGGAGAGGATCACGTGAAGGCGTTGGCAGGTTTCCTTCAATATAAAGACCCGAAGCACTTTCTGGAGGGAGCGATCGGCTACCAGCGAGAGCGCACCGGCCAGGTTAACACAGCGGATCTTGCGCTCGCCCTGAAGAAGACCTGGCACGATGTCTCCGTTTATCTCGCTGGCTCCTTCGGAATGACGGGTGGCAAACCGGCGCGAGGTAACATTGTCGCGGGCACAGAGATCAAGCTTGGCAGCTCCCCCATCTACAAAATCTTCGGAGAAGCCGAGTTCAAGCAAACCGGTCTTCCTGGGAGTAGCGACGTATACACCGGCACTGCCGGCGTCGTCCGCGACAAGATACGTCTCGGTGCGTACTACTCGAATGACGCGGCGAACCGGGCGGGGGTTAAAGCCTCTTTGACGTTCGATCCGGCGGCTTTCGTCAAATTGTTCCAGACGAAGTAGGATGGTTTAGGCTCTCACACTTGTGCGTCGTCCACACCGACGCGCGATAGGTGCTACCAATTCTTGATCCAGCGCGCTGGGTCGGTCTCGTTCGCGGTGCTCCAGAGATCAAACGTTGGGTTGTAACCGATTGGTCCACCGGGATTCGCGGCTTTGGCGGTCGAGTAGCCGTAGCTGTTCCCGAAAGGATCCCGAATAAACGCCACCTTTTGCGTTTGATCAGCCGGACTCAGCTGATTTGGCTTGAAGGAAAAATAGGAGGTCGTGTCTGCGACCCGATCGTCGTCTGAATCGCCGGCCAACTTTTCATACAAGTAACGACTCGCTGCCACCGGGGGCGGGAAGGTGTTCGGATCAGCCAGCTCAGTTTTCGCGGGATCGGTTGGGTAAATCCCGTTGTCCGCCTTGTAATTTTCCAAAGCCGCCGACATCGCCACGATTTCAGCTCCCGCTCTGGAACGCCGTCCCTTGTTCTGGACATAGGTGGACGTCGCGAAGATCAATCCGGCGAGGACGAGGATAATCGCCATTACAATCAGCAGCTCGATGATGGTGAAAGCGGCGACGTTCGCTCGAAATGACGAATGACGAATGCAGAATGACAAAGGAAGCTCGAATGAAGAATGACGAAGGCGCTTGCGTCCCGCGTTGGTTCGGTATTCGGGCTTCGTCATTCGTCATTCGTCATTGCCGCCGGAGGCGGCTCACGTTTGCTGCTGCAATCCGCTGATGATGCTGATCAGCGGCATGAACAACGCGATCACAATTGTGCCCACCACCAGGGCCAGGAACACGACCATGATCGGTTCCAGCAAAGAAGTGAGAGCCGCGACGGAATTGTCCACTTCGTCGTCATAAACCTCGGCGATCTTGAGCAGCATCTCCGGCAACTGTCCCGTTTCCTCGCCGACATCGATCATGCTGATCACCATCGGCGGAAATGCCCCGCTGACTTCGAGCGGCTGAACAATGGTGTCGCCTTCCTTGACGCTGTCGTGCACTCGGGAGATCGCGCGGGCGATCACCGCGTTGCCGGCGGTTTCTTTCGTGATCGTGAGGGCTTGCAAGATGGGGACCCCGCTCGTGACCAGCGTTCCCAGCGTACGCGAAAAACGCGCAATCGAGGTCTTGCGGACCAGCTCTCCGAATATTGGAGCGCGCAGCTTTATCCGATCCAACAGGACACGACCGGCGCCGGTGGAAGCGGCAACTTTGGACAGAACGAACGCTCCCACCACGGTACCCAGCAAAACCATCCAATGTTTTTGGATGAAATCGCTCACGCCAATAACGAAGAGCGTTATGGCTGGCAGCGGTTTGTCGCCCAGCATGTCGTGAAAGATCGCTTCAAACCTCGGGACAATGAAGACCATGAGAAAAATCATGATCCCGACGGCCAGCACCATCACGATAAGGGGATAGACCATCGCCGAGAAAATCTTGTTTTTGATCTTCTGCGCCTTCTCCTGGAATTCCGCGAGCCGGGTCAACACCACTTCCATTACCCCGCCCAGCTCCCCTGCCCTGACCATGTTGACATAGAGGCCGTTGAATAGCCGCGGGTGTTGCGCGAGCCCTTCCGAAAAAGTGCTGCCGCCCTGGACCGATTCCGCAAGCTTGTTGATCGTATTTTTCAGGAGAGAATCGCGCTCCTGTTTCGCCAGGACATTCAAACCGCGGAGCAGCGGCAGTCCCGCATCGATTAATGTCGCCAATTGTCTCGTGAAAATCATGAGCGTTTTGGGTTTCACTGATCTTTTCCTGAACAGGACGACGCTTCGGCGCCTTGCCTTCCCTTCGGTGCGCGGCGCCTTGGTCCTTCGTCCAACGTCTTGCATCTTCGGTCTGCCGCCCACGCTCTGTTCCGAAACACTGGTAGGGAAATAGCCCGCCTGGCGAAGCTGGCTGATCGCTCCGTTCGTGGAATCCGCCTCGATCGTTCCAGTGGATTCCTGACCGCGCGAATCGAGAGCGACGTAGGTGTAGCGAGGCATGATTATCAATTAGCGAATTAACGAGTTAGTGAATTAGCGATTGAGAGAAGCGCGTAATCGTTGATTCGCTGACTCGCCAATTCGCTAATTGTCTTCACGTGTACTTGAGTACCTCTTCGATCGTCGTTTCTCCGGCGAAAATGCTGCGCAGCCCGTCCTGGCGAAGCGTCACCATTCCGAGCTCGATCGCTTTTTCTCTCAAAGTCACGGTCGGCGCGCGTTCATTGATCAATTCGCGCAGCGGATCGGTTATCGGCATGAGCTCGAAGATGCCTTTGCGACCTTTGTAGCCGGTTTGATTGCAGCCCTCGCAACCGATACCGCGAAAAAATGCTTTCCCAGCCATGTCTCGCCGGTCGATGCCGAGCTGGGCCAGGAGGGCGTCGCCTGGCTGATGGGGAGCGCGGCAGTGCGGGCAAATCCGGCGGAGCAAGCGTTGACCGAGGACGGCTGCGAGCGTGGATGAAATGAGGAACGGCTCCACGCCCATGTCGATCAGGCGCGTGACGGTCCCCGGCGCGTCGTTCGTATGCAGCGTCGTGAAAACCAGGTGACCGGTCAGCGCCGCCTGGATGGAGATTTGCGCCGTCTCCAGGTCGCGCGTTTCGCCGACCATGATTCGATCCGGATCCTGGCGCAAAAACGCCCGAAGCGCTCGGGCAAAGGTAAGCCCGATCGCTTCGTTCACGGGCACCTGAACAATCCCTTCGAGGTCGTACTCGACCGGCTCTTCGGCGGTGAGCAGCTTTGAATCGATCGTATTGACCTTGCGCAGGCAGGAATAGAGCGTCGTTGTTTTTCCCGAACCGGTCGGACCCGTGACAATAAAGATACCATTGGGCCGCTGGATTATTTGCAGGATGTAGCTGTGGACCTCATCGGGCATCCCAAGCGCTTCGAGGTCGAGGTTAACGGTGGAACGGTCGAGCACCCGGAGAACGACGCTCTCCCCGAATTGCGTCGGCAGAGTCGAGACGCGGATGTCGACGCTTCGGTCTGCGACATTTTTCTGAATGCGCCCATCCTGCGGCACCCGGCGCTCGGCGATGTTCATGTTCGCCATCACTTTCACGCGCGAGATGATCGGCAGGGCGAGGTGCCGTGGCGGAGGCGCCATGTCGTAGAGCGCGCCATCAACGCGATAGCGAATTTTGAATTCGTCTTCGAAAGGCTCAAAGTGAATGTCGCTCGCGCGGTCGTGGATCGCCCGACCCAGGATTAGATCGACAAGGCGAGTGATTGGGGTGGCATTCCCTTCCGCCTCGGCGGCCGAAATGCTTTCATCGAGCCCATCCGGAACGGTCGGTCCTCCGTTTCGGCCAAGCTGCTTGAGGATCTCCTCCATGCTTGCGCCATCGGCGCCGTAGTACCGTTCGATGCGCTCTTCAACCTCCGCCGCGGGGGCGACCAGGAGACGCACCTCTTTCCCTAAGGCGAACCGAAGATCCTCCGTCGTCCGCAGTTCAAAGGGATCGGCCAGAACAACGCTGAGCGTGTTGTCATTCCAGGCTACCGGGAGCGCCCGATGCAGCCGCGCGAGCCCGGCCGGCATCAAACGCAGAATCTCGGGCTCAATCTCCCCAGGAAGTTCGCAAAACTCAGTCCCGAGTGTTTCGGCGATAACCCCGTAAAAGCCGTGTTCATCGACAAATCCGCCATCCAGCAGCGCCTGTTCGATCGTTTTGCCGTTGACGTTTGCCTCCTGCAAAATGTCCTCCGCCTGCGACGGATCTAAAACGTGTTGTTCGACAAAAAGGTCGACAATCTGTCGCGCGTTCACGTGAAATATTTATCGACTGAACGACTTGCTGATTTAGCGATTGAAGGAATCATCATTCGTTAATTCGCTTAGTCGCTAAGTCGCTAATTAGCTGACATCTCCCAGGGTGATCGAAATCACTTCCTCCGCCGACGTGAGACCGGCGAGAACTTTGCGCATGCCGTCTTCGCGGAGAGTTCGCATGCCCGACGCACGCGCGCGCTGGCGAAGCAACAGAGTCGAGCACCGGTCGTTGATCATGTGCCGGACGTTGTCGTCGAAGACGAAAATCTCGAAAATACCCAGGCGACCTCTGTAACCGGTTTGGCGGCACTCTTCGCAGCCCACCGGTTTCATGACTTCAGTCCCCCTCTTTTGCGCTGGCTCCAGGTTCAGGCCACGGAGTTCCGTCTCGGTCAATTCACCGGGCTGCTTGCACTTCGAGCAAAGCCGCCGGACGAGCCGTTGCGCCATGATCGCGCGCACCGACGAGGCGACGAGAAATGGCTGGACCCCGATATCTACCAGCCGCGCCACGGCCGATGTCGCATCGTTCGTATGCAGCGTGCTGAAAACCAGGTGGCCGGTCAGACTTGCGTTCGTGGCAATAGTCGCGGTCTCGAGATCCCGAATCTCGCCGATCATGATCACATTCGGCGCCTGACGCAAAATCGACCGGAGCGCGACCGGGAATGTCATCCCTACGTCGGCATTCACCGACACCTGATTGATGCCCGTGATCTGGTACTCGACCGGGTCTTCAACTGTGATGATCTTGCGGTCGGGCTTGTTGATGGAATTGAGACACGAATAAAGCGTGCTGGTCTTGCCCGAGCCGGTCGGTCCGGTCACCAGCAGAATGCCGTCGGGCAACCGGATCAGGCGCTCGAACGTTTTCTGGTCGTCGGGAAAAAATCCCAGTTCGGGCAGACCGAGCATCAGGTTCGACTTGTCGAGGAGACGCATCACGATGCTTTCGCCGTGGTTCGTCGGGATCGTCGAGACGCGGAGATCGATGGGTTTCCGCGCGATCTTCACCTGGATCCGTCCGTCCTGCGGCAGCCGTTTTTCGTCGATGCTCATCGAGCCGGTCATGATCTTGAGCCGGCTGACGATGGCGGATTGCAAACGTTTCGGGGGCGCCTGCATTTCCTGAAGAACGCCGTCGATCCGGAACCGGACCCGGAATTTCTTATCGAGCGGTTCGAGATGAACATCGCTGGCGCCGAGGCGGTGGGCCTCGCCCAGTAACATGGAGACCAGGCGAATGATCGGCGCATCTGCCCCATCCGTGATGCTCAGGTCGCCGTTCTGCCCGATCGCGAGATCAGGATTAAGATCGGCTTTCGCCTGATGCGGCGCGTTGGAAGCATCGCTCGCCCCACCGTAGTATTTGATCAGAGCCAGCCGGATTTGTTCCGGGCTCGCGCAGACCACTTCGATCTCGCGATGGAGCAGGAAGCCAAGGCTATCGATCGTATCGATGTCAAGCGGATCACTCACCGCGACGATCAAGCCGCTCTCGCCGAATCCGACGGGAATCATCTTGAAGCGCCGGGCGTCCTCCGCGCGAATCTGTTTGATGATTTCCGGCGGGATAACTCTCGTCGAAAGGTCGACCCACCCCATTTGCGTCTGGGCCGCCAGACTTCGTGAGACATCAGCCTCCGAGACGACGCCTTCCTTGATCAGCAGATCAATCGCGCCGCCCGTCCCATTCAACTTCGATCGCGCGGTCTCAATTTGAGAACGCGTTACCAGCCCTGCGTCTTCAAGCAGATTGAGAACAAAATGTTCGTTGTTCGGTTGCACTCTGGGGAGAGAGCGGGACTAAGCCCCGATGAAGGCCGAGAATATTGGACGGCCGGAACGATGTCAACGCGCGAACATTGTCGGCCAGCAGAAAGCCCCGTCATCCGTGCCGCATCCGCGTCACCCGCGGTCTCCCTTTCCCCGGGCGAGCGTCAAGGAGCGGCGCTTTCCAAACCGCCGTCTTTCCTTTTGAATCCGTCGCCTGCGGGCGCCGCACGCCTCGCCTCACTCCGACAAGCCGCGGAGCCACCGCCGACTCTGTAAATCTGTTGCGACCGGCGCAGCGGCCTGCCACGTTTGGAGCACACCGTGCCCGAGCATTTGGCACCCACTGAACTCCACGCCATTCCCCGCCATGATCGATGTAAAATTTTACGCCTTTAAAGACGTAGTTACGTCTAATTCTCGTTAGGCCCATGAAGCCCCTGTTCACGATCCACGCCGGCGAATTCCTCGTGGCATCGTATATTGAGCAGCAATTCCCAAAGTATCTCGTGTGGGTTCCATCCCGAGATTCGGGCGTTGATCTGCTGCTCACCGACTACGATTGCAAGGCAGCGGTGTCCATCCAGGTAAAGTTTTCCAGAGATTTCCTAGCCACGCACATGTCCGATGCGCTGCGGCCCGGCCTCAAAGCATGTGGCTGGTTCACGCTCAAGCGGCAGAAGATCGTCCAGTCGACTGCTAAGTTCTGGATTTTCGTCCTGTATCCATTCAACCAAAAGGAAGTGGATTTCGTCATTATCCAGCCATCCGCGGTTCTCGATCTACTCACGGGACTCCACGGCCAGCGGAGCACGTTCCAGAGTTACATTTGGGTCACCAAAGACAAGCGATGCTGGGAGACGCGCGGACTCAGCCGCCAAGATCACTTGTCCGTCTCGAAAGGGTCTTACCAGAATTCCACGCGCGATCTAACGCAGTACCTGAACAACTGGAGTCCCATTCATGACGCACTCAAGGCCTAACAAATCACCCAGGCAACCGCTGGCCGCTCTGCAGCCTCAAGCAAGATTATGAAAACGTATCGATTGCAATCCGCGCTCGCTCCCGCCAGCGACGCCTGAGCTCTGTCTCGTTAGGCGTATTCCCATCTCGTATCTATGACCTGTACGAACTGTGGCGCACCAAATCGGAAACTTTGGGTGATGTGGGGCGATCATGCGCAGCCGAGTTTGGTGGACGTGGTGAGTGAACCGTGGGCAGTCCTAAGGCGGTGCGTGAGTTGCACCGCGCTTTGGTCGCTTGTCGCATACGAGCCACACTCGTCCTTTCCATTCATCGCGTCGTGGCCCTATGATGAGTCGCGTTGGCAGCACGCGCGAGCAGCGAACGACGGAAAGACCCTGTACGGCTGGCACGCTCAGATGGTATCGCGGCATCACACCGGGCTTCCGCCCGGCGAGCAAAGGCAGGTAGAGTTTTGGCGCCGCCGTAGCTATGGCCATAATCCTATAGACAGCGCATACGAGTTTCATTTCACCGATATCCCCGATGCGCCCGCCCCATCCCCTGCCCCTCGCGAGCACCCCCCAAGTTTTAAGATTGCGCCGGATGAGGG
>JBAPMH010000646.1:0-3802 GCA_049278515.1 Chthoniobacterales bacterium | reverse complement strand
CCGGGCTCCTGAGCGTGCGCCAGGGTCCCGCAGGCCAGGAAAACAATTAGGAGCCGGAAGGTCATTGCCGGAAGAAATACCCCGCGGTTTGGAAACCGGCGTTTCCTAAAATTAAAACCTGAAAGCCGCTTCATAACTCACAGGCGTACTATCAAGCACGTAACGCGGAGGCGCCGCGACCCGGTGAGTTTTGGAGCTGTCTTTGACCGTTCGAACGAGCGACGGGCCAAGATCGCGAGTCGTGACCGGATTAGAGAGGCTCCAGGCTGAATCTTGCAACGTGGTCGCTAGGGCGGGAGCGCGATTCTGGGCCGCGACATTCACCGTCTCGGGGGCTTGGGAAAGCTTCAGGGAAATAACCGCCGCACAGACCAGGATCGCCGTTACCGCGGCAGGATAGGAGGTCAGTCCAGGCACGTTGAGGCGGAACAGGAAATCCTGCGCGCGCTGCAGGCAAATACGCCAGAGCGGTTCCCGCAATAATTCGTCCCGCTGCCGGCGATGGAATTCGTGGAGGAAATTATCGAAGTAGCCCGCCGGCGGCTGCTCATATTTCTTGAGCCGCAATAGTTTGCCGATCTCGTCTTCGTTAATTGGGTTCATGCAGCGGTCGATCTAAAAAATAGCGGAGGTCAGGGACTAGGAAACTGGGTTCTTCCGGAACTCCTCCAGGTAATTCTGCAGTTGCCGGTTCGCGTAGAAGAGCCGGGAACGTACCGTGCCTTCGGAAACACGCAAGATTTTACTGATCTCGGCATGGGGCATCCCTTGAATGTGAAACATGGTGACCACGGCTCTGTGTTCATCAGACAATTTCATCATGGCCTCGTTCAATCTTCTTTGAAGCTCGGATAAATCTGCTTCGCGGACCGGGCTGCTCGTGGCCGTAAGCTCGAGGAACTCTTTGTCGTTCTGGACGCTCGCGTCCATGTCGTCGAGGCTCAGGTGAAAGCGCCGGCCCCGCTTTTTCAGAAAATTCAGGGTCATGTTGACCGCAATCGAGTGGATCCAGGTGTAAAACGAGGACTTGCCCCGAAACCCGCCGATGGACTTGTAGGCCTTGGAAAACACGTCCTGGAGGAGGTCATTCGTGTCCTCGTGGTTCGAGGTCATGTTATAAACCAGGCCGTAAAGCCGCGGCGTGTACTTCACGACCAGCTCATCAAAGGCGGCTGCCTCGCCGCCCTGGGTTCGCGCGACGAGTTGCTGGTCTTCATCCGATCTCGGCTGTTCCATCGCGTTGCGCTTAGGCTTAACACGCTTGCGCAGACCCGACGATAAGAAATCGGCAAAGCGATTTCGTGGCGACGGCAGGGCAATGGTGGGATTCATTTTCTCAGGAGGCGCCACGCGAGATTAACGGCGATCGCGAACAGAAAGGAGATAAAGCAAATTGCCCAGGGTGGCGATGAACGCGGCCACATAGGTCAGGGCGGCGGCATTGAGGACCTTGTTGACCCCCAGGACCTCGTCGCCGGGCTGCACAATGCCCATCTGTTGGAGAATGATCTTGGCCCGCCGGGAAGCGTCAAACTCGACCGGGAGGGTGATCAATTGGAACCCCAGCAGGATCAGGTAACAATAAATGCCCAGGGTAATGAGCCCGGTGATATGGAAAATGAAGCCGCCGATGATGACGAACGGAAGCATCCGGGAAGCGATTTGGGTCACGGGAACGATGGCCATTCGCGCCTTGAGCGGAGCATAGGCAGCGGCATGCTGGATGGCGTGTCCGGTTTCATGGGCGGCGATACCTAGCGCGGCCACCGATGGCGTGTTGTAAACGTTCGTCGAGAGGCACAACCGCTTGCTCGTCGGGTCGTAATGGTCGCCGAGATAGTCATTCGTCTCGACCACTTGGACGTCGTTGATTTTCGCCGCCAGCAGAATTTCGCGGGCCGCTTCCGCGCCGGTAATGTTCGAGCTGGCCCGCACTTCGCCCCATTTTTTGAAGGCGCTGCTGACCCGGAATTGAGCCCAGAGCCCGATAAGGATCGGGATGCCGACCAGCAGCAGCCAGTTCGGTCCGAACCCGTAGCCGTAAATGTAAGCCAGCAGTGTCATAGGTGTGTTTAGATGTAAAACGAAGCCGAAGGACCCCTTCGTCTTTCAGAGGACCCTCGACTTCGTTCAACATTACGTCGTTGCAGGGTTAGACCGCTCGGAGCGTAGTTTGTTCACCGAGAACGGACGATTTACAGCTCACCCAAGGCGTTTGTAACCGCCGCTCTTTGTCAGACTTCCAGCCGTTTCTCGAAACGGGAAAGCAGCCGGTTGCCGGATTTTGTCACCACCGCCACGTCCTCGATCCGGGCGCCGCCAATACCGGGATAATAGAGCCCCGGTTCGACGGTCAGGACTTGTCCCACCTTGAACACTGTCTTCTGGAACCGCGGAATCTCATGAATCTCCAGGCCGAGGCCGTGGCCGGTCCCATGGAAAAATCCAACCTGGCGTCCATTCCGCACTTCGGTCGGAAAACCATTCTCGGTGAAAAGCTGCTTCACTTCGTTGTGCACCGTCAATCCATCGACTCCGGGCTTCATTTTGCGGAGCGCCAGTTCCTGGCCTTTGAGCACCATTTCCCAAAGTTTCCTCTGCTCTTCGTTAGCCCGGCCGCGCACCACCGTTCTCGTCATGTCGCCGAAATAACCGCTCTTCGCATCGCGGGGAAAGATGTCGAGGATGATCAACGAATCTGCTTTTAGCGGGCCGAAGCCTCGCTCATGCGGATCGCACGCCTGGTCTCCGCCGGCTACGATCGTGTTGGCCGGCAATCCCCCCGCCCGCAAGATCGCCGAATCAATTTCCGCCCGGAGAACCTCCGATGTCAGCGTTTTGCCCGACCACATTAATTTCTTACCGAGGCCCGGTTTCGACGCCCGCAGGACTTCCATCGCCCGTTCCAGTCCCGCTTCCGTGATCTGGAGCGCCCGCCGCATCAGCTTCAGTTCGGCGTCCGTTTTCGCTTCCCGTTCTGGCCAAAAAAGTCCGTTTGCCGTTCGCAATCGAATCTTGTTGGCCGCAAGTTCCTCCGCGAAACCGAGCTGAAAATTGGCCGGCACCACCGCCGAGCGGACTCCGCGTTTCTTCAAGAAATGCGACAACACTTTCTCATAACCGGGGGCTCTGCGCTGCGTCCCCTGCACCTCACGCTCGAGCGCGCTGTAGGAAACAAATTCGTCGGCTTCGGCTTGCTTGCGGGCGCGGTCGATCTCCAGATCGCTCAGGACCAGGGTTCGCTTCCCGCGTTCCTCGAGGAAAATGAAGGCATCCGGCGCGAAAAACCGGGTCGCGTAGAGCATGTCGGGATCGTGCTCGCTCGCCGCCACGATGAGGCGGGTGGTTCCATTTTTCGCTTTTCGATTCTTGGTTTTCATCAGCTTCGCCTTACCTCGAGTTGTCGCCGCAAGATCCAATGCAGGATGCCGAGCAGCCCCAGGGTCGACGCGATCAGGACAAGCGTGTTAAAAATGAACACGTTCACTTTCATCCCGAGGTAACGTTTCTCTTCGCCGAAAAACACGTTTAATTTCCCCCCGCGCCGGTAATCGCTCTGTTCCATTTCGGCATTCGAAATCAGATCCGAGACTTTCTGATTCACGTAAATCTGTTCGGCGGTGACCGGACCGACCGCGTCCTTGAAAGCCTCCCGGTCGAACGGGCGCTTGCGCTTGAGGACCTCGTCGATGACGCCGAGATAGCGGTCCAAATCGTCCGCTGTTTTTGCCTCCAGGCCCGAGAGGACCGCAAGCGTCTCCTTCAATTCATCCAGGCGCTTGGTGGCCTCTGGATTCTGCTC
>JBAPMH010000645.1:0-1817 GCA_049278515.1 Chthoniobacterales bacterium | reverse complement strand
GCCGTTTTCCCTATGCTTCTTTCGATCGTTATCCCGTGTCATAACGAAGCGGCCGTGCTGCCCGAAACGCATCGCCGCCTCGCCCAGGTGGCCGATCAGTTGAAAAGGAAGGCGGCGTGCGAATTCATTTTTGTGGACGACGGCAGCCGGGATGAGACCGCGCGCGTCCTCCACGAGCTGGCCGCGGCCGATTCGCGCCTGCGCGGTTTGCGGCTCTCGCGCAATTTCGGCCAGCAAATTGCCACCACGGCCGGACTCGAATGCGCCGCGGGCGACGCTGTCGTGGTCATGGATGCCGATTTGCAGGATCCTCCGGAATTGATCGAGGCGATGCTCGCCCGCTGGCAGGAAGGTTATCACGTCGCCTATGCGAAACGGACCGAGCGGACCGGGGAGACCGCGTTCAAACTCTGGACCGCCAAGATTTTCTACCGGCTCGTCCAACGCATTTCACGCGTCTCCATTCCGAGCGACACGGGCGACTTCCGCCTGATGGATCGCCGGGTGGTGGACGCATTTTTGCGCATGCCGGAACAGGATCGCTTCCTGCGGGGAATGGTGAGCTGGGTCGGCTATCGACAGGTCGCTGTCCCTTATAAGCGCGAGGTCCGTTTCGCGGGACAAACCAACTATCCCTTTTTCAAAATGGTTCGCTTCGCGATCGACGGCATCGTCTCCTTTTCCTTTGCCCCATTGCGACTGGCGGTCTGGAGTGGCTTTTTTGCGATTGGCATCGCGCTCCTCGGGATTGTTTGGGCCCTCGTCTTGCGTTTCTTTTTCGATCCTTCGCAGTGGGTCCGCGGCTGGGCGTCCCTTTTTGTCGCCATTCTTTTCATGGGTGGCGTGCAACTGATTTCCCTCGGGATCATCGGCGAATATGTGGGCCGGATTTATGGCGAGGTAAAACGACGTCCCCTGTATCTCGTCTGGGAACGATTCGGTTTTCCGGACGACTCGCCGGCATCCCGGGACCACAGCCAGCCCGCTCCCTCCGAAGATGAGAATCTCATCCGCACGAGTAACGTTTCGAAACCCTCGAATCCACGAACGCTTTCTCCGGTCTGACCCGGGGTGGTCATCCCGAGCGAAGCGAAGCGAAGTCGAGGGACCCCGTTGAGCCGCGATTGCATGGCTGATCTAACCATCATCCCCTCTCGGGAACGATTCGCCGAGCTGGCGAAGCTCGGCAACGTCGTTCCGGTATTCGTCGACTTCGTGGCCGATGGCGAGACGCCTGCCTCCGCCTATCAAAAACTGGACGACGGTGAGCACTCGTTCCTATTCGAATCAGCCGAACAAACCGAGCAATCGGGACGCTATTCGTTCCTCGGCTTCGACCCGCGGCTCATTGTGCAGGGCCAGAATGGCGAAGACCCGCTCGCCGCCCTGGAAAAGGTCATGTCCGGTTTTCGCTTCGTGCCGCAACCTGATTTGCCGCGCTTCGCCGGCGGGGCGGTCGGTTTTCTCGGTTATGACGCTGCTCGCTATTTCGAAAAAGCGCTGCCCGCGCCACCGGAGGACGACCTGCAATTGCCGGAGATGATTTTCATGATCATGGGGCTGCTTGTCGTATTCGATCATCGCTATCGCAGAGTGAAAATCGTGGCGAACGCGTTCCTCGAGGACCATCCCAACCCCGCCGCCGCCCACGAAAACGCCGAGAAGAAAATTCGGAACGCGCTGGCGAAGTTGTCGGGGGCGGCGCGCCTGCCCTTGATCGACGCCCAAAAGGGCGTTTCGCCGAAAACGATGCGCAGCAACATGACGCAGGAGAAGTTTGAAGCCGCTGTCCTTCAGGCCAAGGAACACATCCGCGC
>JBAPMH010000644.1:0-12374 GCA_049278515.1 Chthoniobacterales bacterium | reverse complement strand
GATCGAGCGTTCGCTCGAGCGGTTTGGCGAGCGTTTTCTCCATCGGGTCTTCACGGCCGGCGAGATCGAATATTCGCAATCGATGAAGTATCCGGCGCGCCATCTGGCGGCGCGGTTCGCGGCCAAGGAAGCGGTCTCGAAAGCATTTGGGACAGGCATCGGGAAAACGATGGGGTGGAAAGACATCGATGTGCGACGAAAGGAAAGCGGCGAACCGTATGTGGTGCTCGAAGGTGGCGCGAAGAAGCTGGCGGAAGAACGCAAGGTGTCGAAGGTGGCGATTACCTTGAGCCACACCGAACATCATGCGATGGCGATGATCGTGTTAGAGGGAGGGTAGCCACGGCTGTGATGCCGTGCCCCAAACCCGTCTGTCATCCCGAGGCTGGCGCAGCGCGCCGAGGGAGCTCAAACCAATTGACGAAGCTCGAATGACGAATGTCGAAACAATGACAAAGAATGAATGTCGAAATCAAAAGCAGGGCATGCTTTCCGACTATTGGGAGTTTGGCGTTCCTTCGTCCTTCGTCATTTTGTTTGAGGTCCCTCGCCGTCTGCGCGGCTCGGGATGACACGCTATGCTGCCAGGGTTGTGCACGTAGAGCATCGCAAAGCCGCGAATTGTCATCCCGAGGCTGGCGCGGCGCGCCGAGGGATCTCACAGGCGGTCCATTGTCACACACAATAGCTGTCGCTAATTCGGCAGTGCGACCTTCGCGGATCGCGAAAGCGGATTTCGCCAGCGCGCCGGGCACAAGGCAACCTGAGCGGTCGTCCCTACTTTGCGCTTTCGTCGGCCCAGGGCGGTTTCTCGGCGGCGAACCGTTCCAGGACATGGTCGTAATTGCGGATCAACCTTTCCTCGGCCGGAACGAGCTCGTTCAGAAACAGGCTAATGGAACGGGTGAGGTCTTTCGCGTAAGCGGGCGTCTCGCGATCGGAGCGTGGAACGGCCATCGAGTTGAGGAAACCTTCATTGTGTTTCTCGAGAGAATCCTGAAGCCGATAGATGTCGGTGAGAGCGAGCACGAACCCGGAGGGAAGTTCCATCAGGGTGAAGGTGCCGGAGACCACCCGCCAGGCCGAATCACGCAGAGGAGCGGAGTGGGGGCCGCTCTCGAAAAATGTGCCGGGATCCGGAGCATTGTTTTTCACTGCCTCGGCGTATTCGGCTTGGAGCCGGCGATGAAAGGGAAGGTAGTTTTGGGAAAGAAGCAGTTGTTTGTTCGCGGTGATTTCCTTGACGAACGCCGCCCGGGTATCAGCCACGCGCCTCAGCTTGGCGCGGGATTTCTGCCAGTTATCGACGCCGAGGGCGACGGTGATGCTGAGAATAATCATGAGAGGCTGAATGATTAGTTGGGTAAGCCAGGGCCGGTCTTTCATAGTCGGAGGGCGAGTTTGGCAGCGAGCGTAAGAATTGGAAGCCCCGCGTTGCCGGAATGCTCGCCACCTAATTGAGCGGGCGCCTCGACTAGCGAGGCGGCTCTAGCGGCAACCGGCGCGGTTGCCAGGCAAGGAGCGGCGGTTTACAAACCGCCGTCTTTTTTTAAGGGCGGTTTGGAAAGCGCCCCTCCTTGGCTACTGCGCGCAATCTTCGAGAGCATCAGGATTGCCGGAGAGAGTTGCCAGCGTTTCGCCGGCGAAGTGCAACGAACCCGTGATCAGAATTCGCTCGGAGCCGGAGCGCGCGGCCGCCAGCGCTTCCATTACGGAGGGAGAAATGGAGTAAGGAAGCGCTGGGGTAATGGTGGAAAGAATTTGGGCGACTTCGGCCGGCGGAACAGCTCGTTCGGTCCGGACCGTGGGAAGAATCACGCGCCGGGCAATGGGCGCCAGGGCGCGGCAGATACCGGCGACATCCTTGTCACGAAGGACCGCGAGAACGATGGTGGCGCGCTCGTTGCCGAACTGTTCCCGCCAGGTCTTGGCGAGGACAGCCGCGCCCGCCGGATTATGCGCGCCGTCGACGATAATCCGCTCATCCCAGGATTGGAAACGCGCCGGCCAACGAACATTCGCCAGGCCTTGCACGATGGCGGTCTCCTCGATGGCGATGCCGCCGGCTTCCAACGCCGCGATGGCGAGCGACGCATTCTCGTTTTGATGTCCGCCGGCCAGGGCGACCGGCGATTTTGCATAGGGCTCGTCCACAAAAGTGATCGGCGCGCCGGATTCGGTGGCGCGCGCGCGCAGCACTTTCTCGGCAGCCGGTTTCTGCCTGGAGGAGACCACTGGAAGGCGGGCTTTGATAATTCCCGCTTTCTCCCCGGCAATCTCCTCGAGAGTGTTGCCCAGCCATTTCTGGTGGTCGTACCCGATCGGGGTGATGACGCAAACAACCGGCCGCACGGCGTTGGTCGCATCGAGTCGCCCGCCGAGTCCGGTCTCGAGGACGATCAGGTCGCAGGCACTTTCCTTGAAATGGATCAGGGCAAGGGCCGTGGTGATTTCAAAAAAGGTCGGGTGCGGCTCCCAGCTCGCGATGATTTGCCGGATTGTCTCGAGACCGGCCGCGACCCTTTCTTCGGGGATTCTTTCGCCATCCACCTGAATGCGCTCGCGGTAAGTGACGAGGTGGGGGGAGGTGAAAAGCCCGGTGCGATAGCCTTGCGCCCGGCAAATCGCATCGATCATCGCACAGACAGACCCCTTGCCGTTCGTGCCGGCGACGTGGATGACGCGTTGCTCCTCTCCCGGAACTTTCAGCTCGCCCAGAAGACGCCGGACATTTTCGAGCCCGAGCTTGATCCCGAAGCGCTGGGTGCCGTCAAGCCAGGCAAGCGCTTCGCTATAGGCGGAAGAAGGTCGCGGCCCCAGGGCCCCTCCGACTTTCACTGCGCCCTGGAAAAATAATTCAGGAACTGGCTGATCTGCGCCCGAATTCTTTTTCGATGCACGATCAGGTCGATCAGTCCGTGTTCTTCCAGGAATTCCGCGGTTTGAAAGTCTTTCGGCAGGTTTTGGTGGGTCGTTTCCTTGATGACGCGTTGACCCGCGAAGCCGACCATGGCGCCTGGCTCAGCCAAAATGATGTCGCCTAACGAGGCGAAGCTGGCCATCACTCCGGCGAGAGTAGGATTGGTGAGAACAGAAATGAAGGGCAACCGTTCGCAGGCATGGCGGGCAAGAGCGCCGCTCGTTTTCGCCATTTGCATCAAACTAAGCATGCCTTCATACATCCGGGCGCCCCCCGAGGCCGAGACGATGATGACAGGGCAGCGGTTGGCTGTCGCCCACTCGATGGCGCGCGTGATGCGTTCTCCGGCGACCGAACCCATTGAGCCCCCCATGAAGCTGAAATCCATGACCGCGATCGAGATTTTGTAACCCTCGAGCAAACCCTGCCCGCTGATCACACTGTCGGGGAGTCCTGTGCTCTCCTGGTATTTCCGGAGCCGATCCTCATAGCTTGCCATGCCCTGGAAGCGGAGGGTATCGATCGGGCGCAAATCCCCGTCCCGCTCGATGAAACTGTCCGGATCGAGTAGACTTGCGATTCTTTCCCTGGCGGATTGGGCGAAATGGAAATCGCAACGCGGGCAAACGCGCTGATTCTGGGCCAGTTCGATCTCGTGCACGACCTCGTTGCAACCCGGGCACTTTTGGAAAAGCCCCTGGGGAATTTCGCCGCGGCGCTTCTTTCCGTCGCCGCCACCCGTGGGAGGTCTTTTGAAAATTGCCATATCGTTATCAGGCGCGGGCCGCCGTGGCCGCGTAAACCGAAAGCGCGCCACCCCGTTTCAGGACCCGGGCGCATTCGCTCAGGGTTGAGCCGGTCGTTAATACATCGTCGATCAGGAGCACATGCAACCCTCGCACGTCCCTGTTTTTTCGTAAACGAAACGCGTCACGCAAATTTTCCATGCGTTCGGAGCGATCGTAGGCGGTCTGGGTGGTGGTGTAACGGATCCGTTCCAGAACCGGGCGAACGGGCAGCGCCGTCCTTTGGGCAAGCAATTCGGCCAGGAGAGCGGCCTGATTGAACCCGCGCTCCCGTTCGCGGGCGGGATGGAGCGGAACCGGGACAAGCAAATCGAACTGGCGGCCCCGAATCCGCGAATCGCCCAGGGTTTCCCCAAGCCAGGCGGCGAGCGGGAAACGCAAATAACGGTGGTGTCCGTACTTGAACTCGTGGACAAGCTGTCGAACCAGGCCCCGGCTCCGATAGGCCGCGACCGCCGAGTCGAAATGCAGGGTGCGGTGCTCGCAATTGGCGCAGCTGAAGGTCTGGGTGATCGCGCCGGTGAAGGGCTCCGAGCATTTCGCGCAAAAGGGAGCGACGATTCGAGGGGCCCGCTGCCGGCAACTCTGGCAGAGGTATTCCGTCCGCTCCACTTCGCTCGAGCAGACGACGCACGCGGCGGGGTAAAAGAGCGAGCAGAGCGCGGGGAGGGGATTAACGCGCATATCTCAACCACGTCCTCATCAGCGCCCAGGTGCCCAGCCCTACCGCCAAAGGCAGAATCCCAATTTGCAGGTTCCTGCCCAGCCACGGCCAGGCGACAATCTCGCGGTGCCCGATCTTGCCGAAGGCGCCGGCGGCAAAGATCCAGCCGGCATGAAGGCCGATCGAAAGCCAGAGCGATCGCGTCCGCAATCGCGCCTCGGCCAAAATCCAGCCGATGAGGAACAGGGTCGTAAAGCCGGCCAGGAGCAAAAGCGGCTCCGCGAATTGATCGAGGGAATGCGCGATCGAGACAAACCCCGAGGTCCAATCGACCGCGGTGCTGGTTTCCTCCGGCGCCTTCAGAAAATGGACGATCGAAAAAATCGCGGCGCTCAGCAGGGTGGCGACGAGCGGCCGATTTCCGCGCAGGAGAACGCCCAGGAATATTCCGCGAAAAAGCGATTCCTCGATCAACGGAACAATCGCGGCGCTGAGCGCCACGCTGGCGACGGCGAGCCAGGGAATATCGGCGCGGAGCCGATAGATTCCGGTCGCGATCAGGACAATTCCGAAGCAAAAGAGCGGGACGGCCGCGAGGCAAAAACCGGCGACCGCGTCGCGCGCGCGATGAGGATTCCGCACGAGCCCAAGATCCCGGGGGCTGTGGACGCGAAGCGAGCGCAAGAGCGGCCAGAGAAAAAGAAGCGCGCCGACCATGAGGGCGCGATGGAAAAACGACTCGAAATCGAAGGTGGCGAGGGCGGGAAGAAGTCCGCGCGCCGCCAGCGATTGCGCGGCCCAATAGAGAGGGGGAGCAGCGAGGGCCCCGAAGAGGATCGTGGCGGCGAAATACCCGAGCAATCTGGCTGCGTCCTTCAAGAGGCTAATGTAAGATTCCGGGAGGATGCGGAGTCAACACATATGGAAGGAGAAGGATGCCGATGGCCGGAAACGCGAAGTGCGCGTGACCAAGTTCGGCGGCGTGTGGCGCTTCCAGGCAAAATACACGGATGAAAGCGATTGGACTTATTACGATCGTCCGCTTCAAGACGATTTGCTGGCGCTCAAGGACATCGTCTTCCGGAAATATCAGCGGCGCAGAGCATCCTCGGAGGATGTGGAATCGATCGAAAAATTGCTGCGCCAGTCCGCCGTGGATGAATAGGAATTGTCATTCTGAGCGAAGGTCGCCGCAGCGACCGAAGTCGAAGAACCCCTTAAATCTTCGGGCGACGTCGAAAAACGCGGGGTCTTTCGGCTCCGCTGCGCTCCGCTCAGGATGACCCAGAAATCAAAACGCGCCCGCCTGGATATCTTCCTGGTGGAGCAGGGATTTTTCCCGAGCCGGGAGCAGGCGCAACGCGCCATCATGGCCGGCGAAGTGAGGGTGGGGGACGCAATCGTCGACAAAGCTTCCGTTACCGTGGCCAGGGACGCGCCGGTCTCGGTCCAGGCGCAGTCGCGTTATGTGGGTCGTGGCGGCTTGAAGCTGGAGGGGGCCCTGGAGGATTTCGGCATCGGCGTTGCCGGAATGATCGCTCTCGATATCGGCGCCTCGACCGGCGGGTTTACCGATTGTTTAATCCAGGCCGGCGCGGCGAAAGTTTACGCGATCGATGTTGGCCACGGGCAACTTGCCTGGAAAATCCGCAACGATTCCCGGGTTGTTGTTCGGGAGAAACTGAACGCGCGCTTTCTTAGCCGGGCCGATGTCCCCGAGCCCGTGGGCCTCTGCGTCATCGATGTTTCCTTCATCTCGCTTACTTTGATCTTGCCGGCCGCGTTCGAGTTGGTAACTCCCAACGGTGTGATCCTGGCCCTCATCAAGCCGCAGTTCGAGCTCCAGGCCTCGGAGGTCGCCCGCGGTGGAATCGTGCGCGATCCCGCTCTCCACGAGAAAGCGCAAAATAAGGTTCGCGATTTCGTGCTCAATGCCGGACACAATGTGATTGGTCTGGCTGCCTCCAGGATCACGGGCACGGATGGCAACCAGGAATTTTTCATATGCGTCCGAACAAAATCGGCCTGATCGCGCACACCGGAAAACCGGGTGTGGCCGAGTTGACCCGCACGCTCGTCCGGGAATTCGAACGCGTCGGAATCTCAGTGCTGCTCGAAGCGGACACAGCCGCCTTGGCGGGCATCACCCCCGGGCGCACCATTCCTGATCTGGCCCGCGAAGCCGACCTGCTGGTCGTTCTTGGTGGAGACGGGACGATTCTTCACCTCGTCGGACAGCTCGGCGACAACATCAAGCCGGTCTTCGGAATCAATATGGGCGCGCTCGGATTTCTGACCTGTGCGAACTCCGCCGCCCATGTAGAAGCGGTCGAAGCGGTCGCGGGCGGGAAGATGGTTTTCAGCGAGAGGACCCTGTTGAAGGTGGAGGTGAAAGTTCCGGGCCAGGCAAGCACGTCCATGACTGGCCTGAACGATGTTGTTCTGAGTCGCGGCGAAGTTTCGCGGCTGGTCAGGCTGAAGGCGAGCGTCAACGGAGAACCTCTCACGGAATTCAATGCCGATGGTTTAATAGTCGCCACGCCGACCGGATCGACCGCCTATTCGCTCTCCGCCGGCGGCCCTATCCTGGCGCCGGAGTCCGGCGCGTTTGTGATTACGCCGATCTGTCCGCACGTCCTCACCAACCGATCGATCATCGTGGGCGAAGATGCGCTCATCGAAATTGAGGTCAGCGAGCGCAAGTGTCCGGTCTTCCTGACGGTGGACGGCCGGGAGCCCCTTCGGATGGAGACCGGGACGATTGTTGCGATCAGGAAATCGGATCAGGTCCTGCCTCTCGCTTCGTTGCCGGGCGTTTCCTTCTTCGGCGTGGTCCGGCAGAAACTGAAATGGAGCGGGAGCAACATTTGAGCGCGCCGGCCTGGTCATTGGCTGTCATTCACGCTCACAGCGATTCGGTCCTGGTTCTTCGAATCGTTTTTAGCCTTCTGCTCGTGGTCGTTTTCTTCAGCGGGGTTTATATCTTCCGCATTCGCAAACGTCTTTTCGATCGCGATCCGCACGTGACCGGCGATCATTACGGCGCCCGAAACCTGAGGCTCTGGCAGGTAATCCTGGTCTGGATCCTGGCCATGGATCTTCTGATCATGGCGCTTTGGAAGCTCTAGAGCGCGCCGCTTACTGGAGATTGTAAACTTCCACCACCGCGATGCCGGTCGCGCCGTTGGCGCTCCCGACGACGGCCGTGAACGCACCACCCGTAAGGGATGTCACGATGGCCGCCTCAAGATCGTTGGTCGGCTGCAGACCGGTGTCGACGATGTCTTGTTCTTGTGAGTCCCTCCAATTGTTGTTGGAGGCGAGCAGGGTTCCCGCGGCATTGTGCAATTCGAGCACTGGATCGGGCAGCGCGTTGGTCAGGCCGAGCGCGGAAAGCGACGGGCCGAGCGCCCGCACCAGAATCCGGGTGCCCACCTGTCCCGTGCCGCCGACGACAAAGCCGGCGATCAGGGTGTTATCGCCACCCTGGACCACGCCCCGGGTGCTTACGTTAAGCAAGATGTGCGCGGCAGGCTCGACCGCGACGTACGCCGGGGTGTTGAAGTCGCTCGAAAAAATGTTGCTCCGCGTTCCATCCGCGGTGTAGCGAAACGTGCCGCCACTGCCGTTGTCCGCCACGACGAGCGTACCCTGCCTTTCAAAGGCGAGGCCATACGGGCGGGTCAGGTTGCTCGCGAAATTCGATTTAGTCCCGTCCGGCGTGAACTTGACGATTGTCCCGGTATCAGAGTTCGCCACGAAAATATTGTCCGCAGTGTCAATGGCGACACCGGCCGGAAAATTCAGGCCGCTCGCGAAAGTGCTCTTAGTTCCATCGGGCGTGATTTTGTAAAGCAGGCCGCCGGTGAAGTTCGTAACGAAAAGGTTTCCGGAGCTATCAAACGCGAGGCCGGAAGCGTTTCCCAGCCCGGAAGCGAAAGTCGTCCGATTTCGCACCTTGTCGTACTTAAGAATATTGCCGCTGCCGGACTCCGCTATGTAAAAATTACCCGCCGCATCAAACGCCAGGCCGTTGGGCGCATTCAGCCCGGTGACGTAGACCGATCCCTGGGCGTCCGGAAGCGTAAACACCGCGACCTGGCCGCGTCCGGCGTCCGACACATACACTTTCCCCAAGCCGTCGCAAACGATGCCCTTGGGATTGCTCAATCCGCTGACGAACGTGGTGGGTGTTCCGCCGGCCGGCTTGAATCGCAGAATATTGGTTTCGTTGGTTTCCAAAATATCGTCGGCGCCCGCGCGAGCCTTAGACGCCGCGAAAGGGAGCGCCGCCAGCGCGGTCAAGGCCAGCAGGCAACGCAAGAAAGTCGTTTTGGTCATAATGTGAGATCTTCCGAAGTGGTAGGCAATGTCCCAAGCAATCCGCCCTCGTCAACCGCGCGATCCTGGAATGCATCGAGCGTAAAAACACCGTTTCTCCACTGATCTCTCCGCGCCGGCGAGTCCGATCGTTATTCTGCGAGCTTGATGGCGGCAATTACCGGCTCCGCGCCGCCGTTCATGGAAAACATCGAGAAATAGGTTTTCCCGTCCGGGGTGAAGATTGTGTATTCCATGAAACCAATCTCCGTTGTGATTTTCGTCCTGTAAGCCTTGTGTCCGGCCACGGTCGTTTCTTCCGGAGCGGTGCTTTTGGTGGCCTCCATTTCCTGCATGTCCAGCAGGGCCATTCTCGTCAGGTTCGCTTTCGCCGAGGCGTCGTCGGTGATTTCGGCACTGGCGGGCAACGCCTTGATGGAGAGGTCGGCATCGCCACCCCCAGCCATGAGTTGGAGCCTGGGTCCGCCGGCCAGGTCTCCGGCCTCGATCCAATCCGCTTTCCAACCCGAGGGCAGCTCAATCGTGAAAACCGGCTTGTCCTTTGGAAATCCGACCGATTCCGCTCGGAGGGACGGAACGAACCCGGCCGAGAAGAGAACCAGAAGCACCGCCAACATCCGCGAAGAAACTTTCATGGAATCGGATGTGATTATGGCAAGATTCGCCGGCGTCGAATATCTAAAAAGAAAGAAAGGGTCAAGCGGTGAAGACGCGAGTGGCAGCGATCTACGACATTCATGGGAATCTTCCGGCCCTCGAGGCGGTTCTCGAGGAAATTCGCCACGAGCGCGTGGATGAAATCGTAGTCGGCGGCGATGTTCTCCCGGGTCCGATGCCGCGCGAGACCCTGGAGTGTCTGCTTGATCTCGGTCTTCCTGTTCGGTTCATCCGAGGCAATGGCGATCGGGTTGTGCTGGGCGCGATGCGGGGAAGTGAGCCCGCGGAGGTCCCGGTACAATTCCGGGAGCAAATTCACTGGAATGCCCGGCAGTTGACCGGGGCGCACGAGAAAGTGCTGGCGAACTGGCCGCAGATGAACCGAATGGAGATTGATGGGCTGGGGGCGGTCCTATTTTGTCACGCGACTCCTCGGAACGATACCGACGTCTTCACTCGTGTGACGCCGGAAAAAAGCCTGCTCCCGCTCTTCCAAAACCTCGACGCCGATCTTGTCGTCTGCGGCCACACTCACATGCAATTCGACCGGAGAGTTGGGACCGTCCGCGTTGTCAACGCCGGCAGCGTCGGCATGCCATTCGGAGAACCGGGCGCCTATTGGCTCCTGCTCGGGCCCGACGTTCAGCTTCAACGTACCTCTTACGATCTCGCGCAAGCAGCTGATCGCATTCGAGCAACGAGCAATCCGCAGGCAAATGAGTTTGCCGACCGCAACGTTGTGAATCCGCCTTTCGAAGCGGGGATGCTTGAGGCCTTCGCAAAGGTCCCGTTGCCCTGAATTCCGAGGCATTATTGCCGGTGGCGATTGCGGTTGCCGAAAGAGAAAGGGAGAGTATATTCAGCGATGAACGTAGGAAGTCCCGCGGGAACTCAATCGCCCTCCAGTTTTGATAGGGTAAGGGCTGGCCGTCGAGGTTTGGGATTATTGGCCGACAAGCGGATCGCGTTCCTGTTGTTTCTCCTGAGCGCCGGGCTGGTCTCTGTCGAGCCGTGCCAGGGAGGTTCCTTCGGTTTCGAAAGCACCGGCAGCCTCCCGGCCGCGCGCAGGGGTATTACGACGACGCTGCTGCCTAACGGAAAAGTGCTTCTCGTCGGAAGAGAAGGCGACTCCGGCTCATCATACAGTAATAGAGCGGAGCTGTACGATCCGGCGAACGGGACCTGGTCGCCAACTGGAAACCCCGCAACAACTGGGAGCAACGAGTCGATAGGCTCCGGTCACACGGCGACGTTGCTGCCTAATGGAAAGGTGCTTGCCGCAGGAGGCACCGGCACCTTCATATTCACCAGTAACGGCGCGGAATTATACGATCCGGCGACCGGGACTTGGACGCAAACCCAACCGTTTTTCGGACGCTATTCTCACACGGCGACGTTGTTGCCCAACGGCAAGGTGTTGGTCGCGGGAGGTGCTTACAACAACCGCAGCGTCATCTTCAACCGCGACCTCACGACCACGAGCGCCCAACTCTACGATCCGGCGAGCGCAACCTGGACGAATACCGGCAGTATGACCGCCGAACGGGCCGGCCACACGGCCACATTGCTGCCCAACGGCAAGGTGCTGATTGCCGGAGGATATTGGTTAGACCTCCAAGGTTCTCACTCTCTCGCGAGCACTGAACTTTACGATCCAGCCACCGGAGTTTGGACAGAAACCGGCAGCTTTTCGTCTGAACGCGTCGGTCACACCGCGACTCTGCTGCCGAGCGGCAAGGTGCTCGTCGCTGGTGGGTCTACCGCGGAATTGTACGATGCGGCCACCGGCACCTGGGCGGCGACCGGAAGTCTTGCCACTGCACGTAGTTCGCACACCGCAACGTTGCTTCCCAACGGCAAGGTGGTCGTCACTGGCGGTAGAACAACTGGCGGCAGCTACGTAGCGAGCGCGGAACTCTACGATGAGGCCAGTGGGACTTGGAAGTCGACCGGCAGCCTCGTGACCGCCCGCAGTTCGCACACGGCAACCCTGCTCCCCAATGGCTACCTCCTGATCGCAGGAGGGGGAACAGACACCACCGCTCTCGCGAGCGCCGAGCTCTATGGGCCCAAGCCGACGCTGCTCAATATTTCCACGCGGGTGAATGTCCAGGCAGGTGACAACGCCATGATCGGCGGGTTCATCATTGGCGGAGCAGAGCCGAAGACCGTGATCGTTCGCGGAATTGGCCCCTCGCTTGGTGTGCCCGGAGCGCTCGCCGACCCGATCATCGAAGTCCATGGCCCTTCGGGTGAACTTCTCGCGACAAATGACAATTGGCGCGAGGCCACGACCAGACAGGAAATCGCCGATAGCGGGCTGGCGCCCGCCAACGACCTGGAGCCGGCGCTTTGGGGAGTGATCAATCCCGGCGCCTACACGGTAATTGTCCGGGGCAAGAACGACGCGACCGGCATCGGCCTATTCGAAGCCTATGATCTGGGTGAAGCGGCTGATTCGAACCTGGCGAATGTCTCGACGCGCGGCCTTGTCCAGACGGGAGACAACATCCTGATCGGCGGATTTATTGTGGGGGGAGGGACCCAGGGTTGGACGGCCAAGGTGCTGGTGCGCGCCATTGGGCCATCGGTTCCAGTGTCAGGCGCCCTGGGCGACCCGACCCTTGAGCTCCGGGATGCCAGCGGGACGCTGCTGGCGTCTAACGACAACTGGAAGGCGCATTCTGATGGCAGCAGCCAGCAAGCAGAGATCGAAGCGACAGGACTTCAACCCGCCAACGATTTGGAATCGGCTCTGCTCCAAACTTTCCCCGCCGGCAACTACACCGCCATTGTTCGCGGCGTGAACAACACGACTGGCATAGGTTTGGTCGAGGCTTACAATTTGCCGTAGCTTTTTTGAAAAGACGGATCGGTGCCAGTGGCTGACCATTGGCGTTTATGCTTGCCGCGGAAAATCGGGGGGCGTATTCTCCGCGCATGCGACGCGGTGCGTTTTTGTTTCTTCTGCTGAGCGCTGGCTTGG
>JBAPMH010000643.1:0-1510 GCA_049278515.1 Chthoniobacterales bacterium | reverse complement strand
GAACCCCACCTGATGCCGTTGGCCACCGAGGAGATGATCCGGTGGGTCACGCCCGTCAAGGAGTTCATGCGCACCGCGCAGGAGGACACCGTCGTCCGCGACATCACCATCGCCGCAGGCGATTCCGTACTGCTGTCGTACCCGTCGGGCAATCGCGACGAGGACATCTTCACCGACCCGTTCCGCTTCGACGTCGGTCGCGACCCGAACAAGCATGTGGCGTTCGGGTACGGCGTGCACTTCTGCCTGGGTGCGGCCCTGGCCCGGATGGAGGTCAACAGCTTCTTCGCCGAACTTCTGCCGCGGCTGAAGTCGATCGAACTGGCCGGCACGCCCGAGCAGATCGCGACGATTTTCGTCGGCGGCCTCAAGCACCTGCCGATCCGCTACGACCTCAGCTGAACGCGGCGCCGCCGGTCACCGCTGACCGGCGGTCGCCCTGTCCAGGTTGGCAGCCCAGTCGGCGAAGCTGGTCTTCTCGCCGGTGCGTGCGTGGCTCAGGGCGCGGATGGTGACGTCGTGTCCGTGGGCTTGTTCGCGCAGTGCGCCGACGGTGGCCTGGTCTTTGGGGATGTGGGTGAACGGCGCGAAGTGGTAGAGGCGCATCGCGTTCTCATGGGTGATCTTGTTGATCTCGTCATCGGGCACGTCGTAGGTCTCGAACACCGCGGCGAGTTCCTCGGGGGCGCCGGGCCACATCGAATCCGAATGCGGGTAGTCCATCTCCCAGCAGATGTTGTCGACACCGATCTCGTGGCGGTTCTTCACCCCGATCGGATCGGAGATGAAGCACGTCATGAAATGCTCCCGGAACACCTCGCTGGGCAACTTGCCGCCGAAGTCCTGATGGGTCCAGGTCGAATGCATCTCATAGGTGCGGTCCACCCGGTCCAGGAAATACGGGATCCACCCGGTGCCGCCCTCGGACAGGGCGATCTTCAGCGTCGGATACTGCTTGATCGGCTTCGACCACAACAGGTCGGCGGCGGCCTGCACGATGTTCATCGGCTGCAACGTGATCATCACGTCCATCGGCGCATCCGGGGCGGTGATCGCCAACCGGCCCGAGGACCCGATGTGCACATTCATCACGGTCTCGGTGTCACACAACGCATCCCACAGCGGCTTCCAGTACTCCAGATCGTGGAAGGACGGATACCCCAGCGCCGCCGGGTTCTCGGTGAACGTCAACGAGTGCACGCCCTTGGCCGACACCCGCCGGATCTCCTGAGCGCACAACTGCGGATCCCAGATCGCCGGGATCGCCATCGGGATGAACCGCCCCGGGTGCGACCCGCACCACTCGTCGATGTGCCAGTCGTTGTAGGCCTGCACCAACGCCAGTGAGAACTCCGGATCCTCGGTGGCGAACAACCGGGCCGCGAACCCGGGAAATGACGGAAAGTTCATCGTGGCCAGCACCCCACCGGCGCTCATGTCCTTGACCCGCTCGGCCGGCTCATAACACCCCGGCCGGATCTCGTCGAGACCCTGCGGTTCGAGCCCGTAC
>JBAPMH010000642.1:0-7208 GCA_049278515.1 Chthoniobacterales bacterium | reverse complement strand
TACCTGCGGCCTATGGCGCGCCGCGGTCGTAGACTTCAATGAGTCCGACACCAGTGCCGTTGTTCAGTCCCCTAAGCAGCGCGGTGTAAGCGCCCGGCGGCAGCGTCATCGCGACGGCAGATTCGAGATTGTTTGTCGGTGCCAGACCAGCGGCAGTTAGTTCCGCGGCTTGAGCAGGATCGTCCTGCCAATCGTTATTCGTGATCAGGAGCGTTCCATTGCCGTCGCGCAGCTCCAACGTTGGATCTGCCAGCGCGTTAGATACTCCCACCGCAGCGAGGCTGGGGCCGATGCCACGTGCCACGACCCTGCCCTCGCCGCCATCGCTGGTGCTCAGCGTGAAGCCCGCGATGACAATGTTGTCACCCGTGTTGACGAAGGCCCGCGTACTAATATTGGCCAGATTTGAGACCGCTTCTTGATCGAGGTCGTAAACTTCGATCAAAGCGACACCGGAAGTGTTACTGTTGCCTCTGACCACCGCGGAATAGGCGCCGGGATCCAACGTTGCGACAATCGCGGATTCGAAGTCATTCGTGGGTGGGATGCCAGTGGCCTGGATTTCCGCCGCCTGCGTGTCCCTCCAGTTATTATTCGTGATGGTGGCAAAGGCGCCCGGACCGTGCAGCTCCAGCACTGGATCAGCCAGCGCATTGGGGACACCAAATTGTGACAAGGAAGGTCCAATGGCCCGGAGGAGTACAGGTTTGGGATCGCTTCCCGCAACAATGAACCCGCCTATGCCAACATTATCACCGGTCCCAACTAGCATACGAGTCGAGAGGTTCAGGAGGCCTCCTCCCGGCCCCGGACCCACCACGCCCGTTGGTTCCCCGCAGCAACAGGCTGAGCTGGTCGAAACCTGGATGGTGTCAATGCGCCACCCATAAGAGTCCTCGTTTACGTCTGTTCCCATGCGGAACCGCAGCTTGATCGTTTGCCCGTTAACGTTTGGTCCAAGGTTCACCACGGTGCAGATATAGCCCGACGAGCTGCCAGACCACGCCCTTCGATCCGCGATTGGGCTCCTGTAATTGCCGCTGATGGTGGCGTTATAGCCGCCAGAAATGAAACTGCTCCCCAAGGCAGGGTCGGTAATGTCCGTGAAGGCTCCCCCGTTAACATTGGGCGAGGAAACTTCCAGGACACCCCCATCATAGCCGCTTTCCAAAGAGTAAGCGTGGCGGAAGCACAGCCGAGTTGACGCGGAACTGATGAGAATTCCCGGGGTGTCGAGACGTTTGTCGCTGACTGTCGCCGGGCCGTAGACGATTGCATCATTTGGCATCGTATCAGGAACTATGTTCGAGGTCGCCCAGAGCGAGCCGCCGGCGGGAACATTTGCCGCCACCCAGCCCGGGGGCAGGTTTGGCGGTAGGTTCAGCGGCACATCGAAGTTCTCCGAGAAAGTTGCACCGCACGGGCATTTCCCCAGGAAGATCGACACATCGTTTGAGCCAAAGTTAGCCACCGCGAGGTCTTGCTTGCCGTCGCCGTTGAAATCGCCCACCGCGACTGATTTAGGATTGAGTCCAGCGCCGATTGGGAAGTTCGCCGTCCCCAGAAACCCGCCTGTCCCCAACCCTCTGTCGACGGACACGTTGTTTGCATCGTTGGCGACCACGAGGTCCTGCTTGGCGTCGTGGTTGAAATCCCCCACCGCCACTGATTGAGGATGAGATTCGCTGCCAACGCCGGGGGCGGGTACTCTAAAGAAACTGCCATCCCCCGACCCGATCCCCACCGACACGTCGTTTGAAACCTGGTTGGCAGTAACGATGTCCTGCTTGCCGTCAGGGTCAAACTTACCAACTGCTATGGAAAGTGGATCATCTTCTCCAGGTGGAAATACGAAGGAAATGGGCGAACCGAAAGTGACCTGGTTCCCCACGCTCGTGGAGGTGTTCAACAAGACCAACACCCGGCTGTCTGGAGTTCGAATGGTAACTGCGAGGTCTGGCTTGCCGTCGCCGTTGAAATCCCCTACCGCCACCCAGTAAGGAAAAAGACCATTGCCAAACTCGAATGGAGAGTTGCTCGCGGGACTGAAAAAGCCAGCGCCATCGCCCAACAAGACCGACACGCTGTGCCCGTTTTCGTTGATCACGGCGAGGTCTTGCTTGCGATCGCCATTGAAATCCCCCACCACGATTGAGCGGGGGAGTGCGCCAGTGTCGCCCACGGGGTAAGGACCAGCCGCGGTGAAAGTGAGCGTTCCGCTGAGTGCGGGGGTGGTGTTCAACAAGATCGATACGTTGTCTGAGCCGGAGTTTGCGGTGGCGATGTCTTGAATGCCATCACCGTTGAAATCGCCTACCGCCACCGAATTTGGAGTATTGCCAACGTCAAAGGTGGGGGCGGGCGTAACGAAGGTCGGTTTGCCAAGCAACACCGGCTTTTTACCCAATAAGACTGACACCTTCCCTTGGGTGAGAGGTGGGGTAGCCCTTATGGCAACCACGAGGTCTTGAACGCCATCGCGATTGAAATCGCCTATGGCTACCGCGCGGGGATTAGTGCCGGCGGCGTAGTCGGTCTTGGGCGTGAAAGCGATCGGATCGACTGGATTGCACGGCGGGGGCGTCGTCACCGTGAGCATGAATGTCGCCGGCGGAAGCACGACGGCGCCGCCAAAGGTCACCGTCACCGCGTAGGTCCCGGCCGGATGCGCGTTCGTCACCCGAACCGTTCCGGTCGCTGGATCCCCTTCCAAAAGGCCCTTAAAGTTAGTCGAGGTTGATACATTGATGCTTGTCGTGGAGGCCGGCGGCATATTGGGCGTGACCTTTGTGTTCCCGCTCAGGGGCAGCGACTTGTTGGGGTAGTTTGGTGGACAACCAGCGGGCAACAGCGCAACCTGCCGGCAAAGGACGGTTTCCGGGCTGTTAGCAGCGGCTATTTGAATCGGGAGGGCCGCCTGTTGCAAAAGAGCGAAGGCATTTAACTGCACGTTGAGCAGAGGCGGGAGGTCGGTGCCCAGAATGGGAGAAAAATCCCGCTCGTTGCAACCACTGTTGCCCGCCGCGTCGGTCTTGACAGCGTAGAGGTCATAGTAGGGTTGGGCGCCACCGGAATCTCCGGAGGAACCGGTCCAACCTGCCAGGAGATAGCCGCCGTCGAGCGCCGGAACAACCGCTGCACCGTAATCTTGCAGGGAGGGAGCCGTGGAGTAAGACTTGCACCATTGAAAGTCGCCACTGGAGTTGAGCTTCAGCAGGCTGGCGTCCCAGTTGACGGAGTCCACCCTCGTCCCGCCGACCACCACATCACCGGTCGGCGTTTCGCGGATCGAGCCGAATTGCGCGAGGGTGCGGAAAGTCTTATACCAAAGCACGTTTCCCAACGGATCCGTCCGAAGCACGAACGGGCCGCCGCCTTCGATGATCTTTTTGGTGCCGACGATGAGGAAGTCGCCGTTGGCCGCCGTGTCCAGGCCGAAGGCGACATCGTAGTTAGGCAGGTCGTAAGTGTGTGACCAGAGGATGTTGCCGGTTGGATCGGTTTTCACCAGGAGCGTCTCGCGTTGGCCGAGGCCGTCGAGGGCGGTATTGCCGCAGGCAATGAGGTTCCCGTCGTGAGCGACCTTCACATCGTTGAAACGGGCGAATGTATCCACCCCATAGCGATTGTCGTTGTAGTATTGCGCCCATTGGAGGACACCGAAGCGGTCGGTGCGAAGAAGCAAAGGCGCTTCCTGGGCGTGACCCGTCTGTTGAAGGCTGGCGTTGATGATGAAACCGCCGTCAGACATCTCGTCGACGCCGGAGCGGCCTTGGCTGCCGCTGTCCCCGGTGCCGGGCAACACCCGCGCCCAGAGCGGGTTCCCGGCGAAGTCGAGCTTTACCAGGTGAGTTTTCATGGTCCCCCCAGAGAGTTCGCCGACGATGATGAAGCCGCCGTCGCTGGTTTGCTTAATAGTCTGCGGGAATAAGCTGTAGGACCCTCCGTCCAGGATGCGGTCCCATTCCACACTGCCGTCGGCCCTGAGCTTAACCACGTAGCCCCGCTCGGCGACGAGGATGTAGCCGCCGTCGCAGGTCCGATCGACCCAGGCCACCCGCTCGCCGGTGGTGATTTTGACTTGGAAGGTGGTCTGGGCGCCAAGAGGGGTACCGGTGAGCCGGGCTTTTTCGGAGGCAAGCGCTCTTGCCTGACCACCCTGTTGGTTTTGCTGTGATACCTGCGCCCCCCGAGCGGTCGCGCCTGGGTAGAGGGCAAACGCAATCAGCGCGAGCAAGGCGCCGATTGCGCAAAAGGTGATTAAGACGGGTGGACTAACGAAGGCGGATCGAGAAGCGGATGTTTTTTTCATGGGCGGTTTTCTCTATTTGCATTTCGGGCCGGCAACCTGCTGAAAGCGCGACTGAGCGCCGAGTCGCTTAGGATCCGTTGATCTTGGTTTTCATGCGGGGAGGATTTGATGGGGAGGGGAGGGGAAAGTAAGAATTAAGAAGGTTGAAGGCAGAAGGAAAAGGAAGAGGAAAGAGCTCGGAGGAAGAGCTGGGGGGAAGTTCATTTTGGTGGAGGATCGCGTTAAGCGGCCTTCCAGCGAAGGTTCAGCCCCACGGGCTATTCGGGCCCGGCCAAAGATGCGTTGAAACGTCGAAGGACGTAATCTGTGTTGGGTTCTATGAAAACGGGCGGGAAGTGTCAACACCTAGGGCAGAGCCCGACCGCTACAGCGCGCCGCGGTCGTAGACTTCAACGAGCCCGACCCCAGTGCCGTTATTGAGTCCCCTAAGCAGCGCGGTGTAAGGACCGGGCGACAATGTCGCGGCTATGCCAGACTCGAGATTGTTTGTCGGCGCCAGACCCGCGGCTGTCAGTTCCGCGGCTTGAGCGGGATCGTCCTGCCAGTCGTTATTCGCGACCAGGAGCGTTCCATTACTGTCACGCAGTTCCAGCATTGGGTTGGCCAGCGCGTTAGGCACGCCGAAGGCAGTCAGGCTGGGTCCGATACCGCGGACTACAATCCCGTGATTATCGCCATTGCCGTCACCAAGTATGAAGCCGGCAATCACGACATCGTCTCCAGTGCCGACAAACGCTCGCGTGCTAATATTGGCCAGCTTCGAGTCAACTTCCTGATCGAGGTCGTAGACTTCAACCAGGGCGACACCCGAAGTGTTGCCGTTACCAGAGACCAAAGCTGTATAAGCTCCAGGATCCAGGGTGGCGTCGATGGCTGACTCGAGATCGTTGGTGGGTGGAATGCCAGAGGCCAGGATCCCGGCCTCCTGTCGGTCTCTCCAATTATTGTTGGTCATGGTGACAAAGGTGTCCGGCCCGTGCAGTTCCAGCACTGGATCGGCGAGTGCATTAGGGACGCCGAATTGCGCCAGCGAAGGTCCAATAGCCCGGATGAGCACATGTTTGGGCTCGGTTCCCGCGACGATGAAGCCGCCGATGCCAACGTTGTCACCGGTCTGAACTCGAAAACGAGTCGAGAAATTCTTGATGTCATCGCCGATGACGATGCTCGTCCTTGGAATAATAGCATTCCGCACTGATTCCGTGATGCTCTCCGAGCCGTTGAATTGACCGCTGCGATAGTAACCGCGAGCGCGTATCCAAAAGTTCTGCGCGGCCGGCAAGATCAACCCCGTGAGAGTGAAGTTACTGGTCGTGCCGACGCGAACGCCGTGGCCCAGAAAGGTATAAGCAGCGCCGCCGTTGGTAGACAGCTCAAACGTGGCGCGCGTCAATTCCGGGCTTGAGCCGCCGCGCGTCCAGGTAATGGTGTTTCTCTGAGTGTCGCTTCTCGTTACGTCCAGGTTTTGCAGCGCGGCGGTGTCGTTACTCAAACGAGCGAAGATGCTGCGCGTCTGCCCGCCAATCACTGCGAAACTGCCGCCCGTTAGAATCTTGCCGTCCGTCTGTACCGCGATTGACAAGACAGGATTGCTCGCGTTGGGGTCGAAAGGGTGGTCGAGGTCGAGCGTGCCGTCTGGCTTCAGGCGCGCGATGTAGTTACGAGACCTCGGGAGGTCCATCCCGTTCGTTGGTTCGAGTGTCGTGAAGCCGCCGCACGCCAAAATCTGACCGTCCGCCTGCACCGCGATTGAAACGACTGAATGGTTTGCGTTGGGGTTGAAAGGGAGGTCGACCATGCCATCTCGATTCAGGCGCGCGATGCGGTTGCGCCACACCGGTGAGTCGTCCGGGTTCGTCGGTCCGAGGACAAAGAACTCGCCGCCTATTAGAATCTGGCCGTCGGCCTGTACCGCGATTGCCTCGATCTCACGATCTGCGTTCGGGTTGAAAGGGTTTTCGGCCATACCGTTCGGATTCAGGCGCGCAATATGGTTGCGAGGCACCGGCAGGTTTACACCGTTCGTTGGCTCGAGTGTGGTGAACTCGCCGCCCACTAAAATCTGGTCGTCCCCTTGCACCACGATTGAATGGACTACGCCGTTTGCATTGGGGTTGAAAGGGGGGTCGAGCGCGAGGTCGAGCGTGCCGTTCGGATTCAGGCGTGCGATGTAGTTGCGAATCACTGGCTGGCCTGCCACGTCCGGCGGCTCGAGGGTGTTGAAGCCGCCGCCCACTAAGATCTGACCGTCCGCCTGCACCGCGATCGAAAAGACTACACGGTTCGCGTTGGGGTTGAAAGGGAGGTCGAGCGTGCCGTTCGGATTCAGCCGCGCGATACTGTTGCGAGTCACCGGCTCGTCTACCCCGTCCGTCGGATCGAATGTGCTGAAATCGCCGCCCACCAAGATCTGGTCGTCCGCCTGCACCGCGATCGAAAAGACTGGACCGTTCGGGTTCGGGTTGAAAGCGATGTCGAGCGTCCCGTCCGTGTTCAATCGTGCGATGTGGTTGCGCGGCATGCCGAAAACGGTGTTAAACCCGCCTCCGATGAGAATCCTGCCATCCGGCTGGATGGCCGTGGCGAAAACATCTTCAAGTGCGCCGGCAAGGCTGACGTCGAGCGTTCGGTCGAGACGGCCGTCGATTTCCAGACGAGCGATGTTATTACGCGTGGCCGCGGGCCCGAAGTTTGGCTCGAGTGTGTTAAAACTGCCGCCCGCCAAAATCTTGCCGTCCTGCTGCACCGCGATTGAATAGACATAATCGTTCGTGTTCGGGACGTTCGGGTTGAAAGAAAGTTCGGGCGTGCCGTCCGGCTTCAGGCGGGCGATGCGGCGGAGGGCCAGCTGCGGTCCCATTGACGGCTGGAGCGAGATGAACCCGCCCCCCATCAG